>NZ_JAXMIH010000005.1:300000-442646 GCF_034366625.1 Prosthecobacter sp. | reverse complement strand
CTCGATCTCACCGGCGTGCCGCCAACGGTGAGCGAGTTGGATGACCTTCTTCGCGACCGCTCGGCCGATGCCTACGAGCGCGCGGTGGAGCGTCTCCTGAAGTCGCCGCGGTTTGGCGAGCGCATGGCGGTGGACTGGCTGGATGCCGCCCGTTATGCGGATACGAACGGCTATTTTGGCGACAAGACGCGCAGCGCGTGGCCCTGGCGGCACTGGGTCATTGATGCCTTCAATCGCAACATGCCTTTCGATCAGTTCACCATCGAGCAACTGGCCGGCGACCTGCTGCCGAATGCCACGCGGGATCAACTCGTTGCCACCGGCTTTCAACGCAACAGCATGGCCAATAACGAGAGTGGCATCATCGATGAGGAATATCGCGTGGAGACCATTGTCGATCGACTGGATGTCACGGCCTCAACCTGGATGGGTCTGACGGTGGGGTGTGCCCAGTGTCATGATCACAAGTTCGATCCCATCTCGCAGAAGGAGTTTTACTCGATGTATGCCTTCTTCAACAGCGCCGCCGATCCGGCCATGGACGGCAACATCCTGCTCACGCCACCGATTTTGCGCCTGAGCACCGCCGAGCAGAAAAAGCAGATCACGGAACTCGATCGAGGCATCGCGGCGGCGCAGTCAAAGATCCGCGAGTCGATCTCGAAGCTAAACTACACCGATCCAGCGTCGCTCAATCCGCCGCCACCGGTACAGACGAGCGAGCTGGTGTGGTTTGAGGATGCGTTTCCCGCGAATGCGAAGGTGGAATCGAGCGGCGGGCATCCCACTCAACTCGTGACCAAGGACAAAGCCCCTGTCTTCAGCGGCACCACCGCGCTGAAACGCACGGCGACAGGTGTTGCTCAGGATTTCTTCTCAGCGGGCGGAAAATACGAGATCCCGCCGAACGGAAAACTCAGCGTGCAGTGCTTCATCGACGAGAAAAATCCGCCGAAGGCCATCATGCTGCAATTTCACACCGCAGGATGGAATCATCGCGCGGTTTGGGGCGAGGAAGGGGCGATTCCCTTCGGTCAGGTGCGCACGCCCGAAAAGGTGCAGATGGGAGCGCTGCCAGAGGCCGGAAAATGGGTGAAGCTCGAAGTTGCGGCTGATCGTCTCGGTTTGAAGCCCGGAGCGAAGGTCACGGGCTACGCGTTCACGCAGTTTGGCGGCACGGTGCATTGGGATCACCTAGCGATGAGTTCACGCGTCGATCCAGCCAAGGATCCGCAGTGGTCTTGGAAGATGTGGATCGAGAAAAGCCAGGGCAAGCGCATCGAAGGCCTGCCGAATGACTTGCAAACACTCGTGCGCGGCAAAAAGCAGCCCGAATGGCCGGAGAAAGACGTGAAGCGCCTGCAGGAGTGGTGGTTTGAAAACGAATATCAGGGCGCACGCGAGATCGTGGATGGCGTGCGGGCAGAAAAGCTGGCCTTGGAGGCCAAAAAGAAAGCGCTCGATGAAGTGATCCCCGCCACCTTCGTCATGGCCGATCTGCCGACGCCACGTGAGAGCTTCATCATGGATCGCGGCCAGTATGACAAGCCGAAGGACAAGGTCACCCGCGGCACACCGGCGATTTTCCCGGCCTTGCCGAAGCAGGACAATTACACACGCCTCGATCTCGCGAAATGGCTCGTCAGCCCGCAGCACCCGCTCACCGCCCGTGTGCAGGCAAACCGCCTCTGGCAGCAGTTCTTCGGCGTCGGATTGGTGAAAACGAGCAACGACTTCGGCTCCCAAGGCGAACCCCCGAGCCATCCCGAACTGCTCGACTGGCTGGCGGTGACGTTCCGCGAGAGCGGCTGGGACATGAAGGCCTTCGTGAAGCTGATCGTGACTTCGCACACCTATCGGCAGAGTTCGCAGTTCTCGGTTCTCGGTTCGCAGTTGGACCCGGAGAACCGCTTGCTGGCGCACGGGCCGCGATTCCGCCTCGATGCCGAGGTGGTGCGTGATTCAGCGTTGTTCGTCTCCGGTTTGCTGAGTCCGAAGATCGGCGGCAAGGGCGTGAAGCCCTACCAGCCCGAGAACATCTGGGAGCCGGTCGGTTTTGGCGGCAGCAACACGCGCAACTACATCCAGGACCACGGCGAATCGCTCTACCGGCGCAGTTTGTACACCTTCTGGAAGCGCACCGCGCCGCCGCCAAACATGACCTCCTTCGACGCGCCAAACCGCGAGAGCTACTGCCTGCGCCGCGAGCGCAGCAACACGCCGTTGCAGGCGCTCACGCTCATGAACGACGTGCAGTTCTTCGAGGCCTCGCGGAATTTCGCCCAGCGCGTGCTCCAAACTGCCACCAGCACCGATGCGCGTATCACCGCCTTGTTCCGCAACGCCACCGGCCGCTTCCCGAACGCTCAGGAGGCCGAAATCGTCCGCCAGTCCGTCGAAAAGCACCTCGCCGCCTACACCGCGAAGCCCGAGGAGGCCAAGAAAGCCATCAGTTACGGCGAATCCAAGCCCGACGAGAAACTCAACCCCGCCGAACTCGCCGCTTGGACGATGGCGGCGAATTTGGTGATGAATCTGGATGAAGTCGTGACGAAGGGCTGATTTACCCCTCAAACTCCGTCTCCCGGTCCGCTGACGAAAAGCAGATCACCATCTCCGCGTCCGCACCATCCAGCGCACGGGCATTATGCCACTGACCGGCAGGAATGGAGATGGTGTCGCCCGGGTTGAGGAGGAATTTCTGATCGCCGAGGCTGTGTTCGAGCCTGCCAGAGAGGAGGTGCAGGATTTCGTCGCAGTTCGGATGGCGGTGACGTGGGTTCGTTTGACCGGCAGGAATCGTCACCCGGCCAAAGGTCATCGTGGTTGAGTTCCCCAGTTCGCGGGAGGCCAGCCAGGTGAGTTTTCCCCACGCCTGGTCGATCAGGATGCCTTCGGCAAAGATGCAAATCGGGGAGGTGTTCATGGTGAAAACGATGTTCTCTTTCAGCGCCCAGTTTAGCGACCTGTTTTTGGCCTGCTGCGTGGCAGGTAAGTGTTTTGTAAACGAGCCGTCAATTATTGCTTCTATAATTCAAGACTCTAAAATGCCAGCGTTCGCAATTTTGAAAGCCCCACGCACGCTGTCATGCCTACCGCATCACCCACCCCCCGGTTTCCGAAGTCATCGTCCGCTCTGAGCCAACTCTTGTGCGGGGTGCTGTTCGGACTGACCGGAATCGCCGGAATGGCGGCCGAGATGCCGGCATTTCGCAGCTTCTGGGTGGATCAATCCCTGCGTCCCGACGCCCGTTCTCTCGCTGCCTTCGATCTCTGTGTGCTCCATCCGCATGCTGAGCTCGACATGGAGCCCGGCCATGCGCAGGGAAACCGCTACTTCGTGCTGCTCGACCTCGCTCATGTGCGCACCGGATCACGCGAAGCCCTGCTGACTGCCGACCGCCAGGTGTCCACCAAGCCGTCCGCCTCCGACAAGCGGACCCGCATCGTCGATCCCGCTGATCCTCGATGGATCGCCTGGGCCGTCGAAGCGCTCGTCGATCCGGCGGCAAAAAAGGGTTTCGACGGATTCGTTCTCAGCCTCGGTGATGAAGAGGCAAATCCCGCCGCACGCACCGCCGTGCTCACCCTCGCCGCCACGCTGCGCCAGCGTTATCCCGACAAACACCTCCTGCTCGACCTGCATCTCGGTCTTGGCATCGAAGCCGTTCATGTGGCCGATGGTTTCCTCGCGCTCGGCGTTTACACTCGTGAAGGCAAAAGCGGCACGATGGACTGGACGCCCATCGCCGAAACACAGCGCCTCTCACGCCTCATCCGCAGCGTCCAGATGCAGGGCATGCGGGTCTTCGCCGTCGATTATGCCCCTGCCGATGATCGCTCCGCCTGCCGCGAGGCCGCGCAGCGTCTCACCACCATCGGCACCCTGCCCTTCATCACCACGCTCGCGTTGACCGGAGTCAATCTCGGCCCGCTGGAGGAAATCTCACGCCGTGTCCTCGTCCTGCACGGCTGGGACAAGCAGCACGTCGGTGAAACAGCCGCCGCCGCTGACGCCACAAACACCGCACGCCTCCTGCGCCAGTCGCTCGAATGGCTCGGCTGCGAGCTAGACTTCCACAACGCCACCGGTGCTGATTTCCTCCCGCAGGATCACCGCTTCGCCGCCGTCATCCTGGACTCCAGCCTCGTGCTCAGCGCCGAACAACAGCGCACCCTCGCCGCCTGGCTGCCCTCGCTGCGTGCCAGAAACATCCCGCTGCTCCTCACCGGCATGCCATTCACCGACGAGGCCGCCCGCCATCTCGCCATGCAGCATCTCGGCCTCGGCGGCAGTGCCAAAACACCCGCACGCCTCGTCAAAACAAACGTCGCCAGCATGGATTCCACCTTGTTGCGTGCGAATGCGAGGATCACCG
Organism: Prosthecobacter sp.; assembly: GCF_034366625.1. Classification (NCBI taxonomy): domain Bacteria; kingdom Pseudomonadati; phylum Verrucomicrobiota; class Verrucomicrobiia; order Verrucomicrobiales; family Verrucomicrobiaceae; genus Prosthecobacter; species Prosthecobacter sp. The sequence goes on along the minus strand of NZ_JAXMIH010000005.1, from coordinate 438,267 downwards.
CCCGCTCGCTCGGCTTCCTTGATCTCGAAGCCCCCGCCGAAGCCCGCATCGTCCTCGCCTTGCACGGTCAGGATGCGCTCGGTTCCGACCATCGCTTCGATCAGGCCTTCCTCACCAAATGGGGCGGTGCATGGATCGAACCCGCAATCACAACCGCTGAACCTCAAATCGACGTGGCCGCCTTCCTCACGCAGTGGCTCGGCAGCGTCACACTGGCTCCCGTTCCCGACACCACCACCCGCGAAGGCCGTCGCGTTTTCTACAGCCACATCGACAGCACCGGCTTCTCCGAGCCCTCCACCCTGCCCGGTTTTCCGCTCTGCGCCGAAGTCATGCGCGACCGCATCCTCGACCGCTACCTGCTGCCAGTCACCGTGTCCGTCTGCGAAGCTGACATGCGCTGCTGGCTGCCAAAGCAGAAAGCCACCGACGCCCCGCGTCTCGAACACATCGCCCGCAGCCTGTTAGACATGCCGCAGGTGCAGGCCGCCTCAAATTCCTTCTCCCGTCCATCAAAGTGGACCGCCGGCATCGACATCAGCAGCACGCTCAATGATCGCGCCAAAACCACGCGTCACGACATGGAACGCGAGATCGCCGGCTCCATGAACTACATCCATCGTCGGCTGCTCCCGCTGGGCAAAGAGGTGAACCTCATGCTCTGGCCCGACAACGCCACTCCCAGCGCTGAAGCGCTGCGCTTCTGCCGTGCCATGAATGTCGAGCATCTTCCCGCCGCCTCGCAGGCCACATCAATGACCCACCCGGCTGCTGCGGCTGGTTTCAATTCGATGCGCCTGACGCCGCTGGCCGTGCGCTGCCGTTTTTCCGACGTGCGCACCGAGCAGGGCGTCGCCGCGCTCGAAAAAACCTTCGACGCCTGCGCCGGAGAACCGCTGCATGCCATGACCGCCGCCGCCTATGCCGCCAGCGTTCGCGATGCACGCCACACACGCATCCTCAGCGCCGGTGACAACCGCTGGATCATCCTCAACGCAGGTGACAGCCGCACCCTGCGCCTCCCTGTTGCTGCTGGTGTTCCCGACATGGCACAATGTCAGGGCGTCTCCGGTTACACCACGCATCAGGGCCAGATTTACATCCACACCATGGGCGCAGCGCGCACCGAGCTCGTTCTCACCAAGAACAGACCTTCACAACACGTCCATCTCGCGGAAAGCAGCGCTCCGGTCGAGTTCATGGAGCTGTCCTCGCGCCGTGCCACCTTCCAGGTGCGCGATCTGCGCCCGGTGGAAGTCGTTCTCGGCGGCTTCGAGCCGCGTGGCATGTGTGCGTATCTCGAAAACGGCCGTCCTTACACCGCCACGGCGGACGGCAACGGCACCGTTCGTCTCGAACTCGCCTGCCGCGCCACCGTCTCCCTCCAATCTCTGCCTCCCGCCACCCAGGCCGCGATGCGCTGATCCACTTTCCATTCTGATTCATGTCACGCAGCTCACGCCAAGTTTCCCTGCTCATCCTTTCCTACGCCTCGCTGGCCGTCACCTGGGGCTGGCGTTTGCATGCGAACGACTCCGCCTCCACGAAAGGCGATTCACTGCTCGAAGCCACGCGCACCAAGATCGCCGCACATCTCGCTCATGCGCCCAAGCATCTGCAGCAGGCCGCCGTCTTTCAGCTCGCCATGCTGCCGGAGCGCGAAGTCCAGGCTTTGCAGGAGTGGTGCAAAACCGTGCCCGAACAGCGTCTGCGCCAGCTCACGGTGCAGGAGGGGCCTCTTCACGCCCCCTGCCCGCTCAACACCGCGCTCATCTTTGCCGAACTCACCCGCGCCGACGCGCCGTTCATCGACGACAGCCGTCTGCTCATCTCGGCATCAGGCGATCGACTCGAAGAACCGCACAAGATCGAAGTGCTGGAGTTGCTCGCCTCGCAGGCCATTGAAAACAACGAACTCAGTCTCGCCCTCGAAATCCATGAACGAGCCTGCGAATCTCCCGCCGCCTCGTGGCAAAACGTGCTGAACCTCGCCGAGGCCGCGCGCCTCGCCCGCCGTCCGGCAGCGGCCCTGCGTGTCGTCAATGTCTGGCTCGATGAATCCAAACCACGCCTCGATGCCGTGCAACGTGAAGACGCGTTCGATTTGCAGACCACACTCCTGCTCGAAGGCACGCGTTACGCCGAGGCCAGCCGCATCGTGCTTGATGAATTGCGCTCTCTGAAGCTCGACGCGGCCATCCCACCGCGCCTCATGCAGCGCGCGTTGCTCGCCACGCATGCCGCTGGAGAATCCGCCGAGCTGCTGCCCTGGATCGAGCGCCATCTGCGCACTTTCCCCGATCACAAACTCACCGTCGAAGACATCGCCGCCGGAAAAACCGTCTCCGCCGACTACTTGCGCTGGTTGAGCGAATCCGCCGCCATCGCCGACCGCCATCAGCACACCAGCATCGCCTGTGATGGCTTCTTCCGCCTCGCCGCCGCCGGTGAAACCCGCGTCCTCGCCCGTTTGCATGCTCTCGCCACCCAGATCGGTCGTGGCAAAGAACTCGCGCAACTTCTCACCACATTGCAGCGCCGTTTTTCCATTCTCGAACTCTCCCAGTCACTCGCCGATGGCAACGCGCCTGCTCCCGCGCGCGATCTTCTCGCCGCACATCTCAAAACCGCGCCCAACAACCGCGCTGGCTGGCGTCTGCTCACCGAGATCGACGTCACCCTGCGTGGCAGCGCCTCCGCACCCGCGCTGTGGGAAGGCTTCCTCAAACGCTTCCCCGGCGATGTCCCCGCCTTGCAAAAGCTCGCCCGTCTTCAACTCCACCACGCACAATTCTCCCAAGCCCTGCGCACCTTGCAGCAGATTCCCGGCGAGCATCTCGACGAACCCACGCTCCGCCAGATCGCCTCCCTCGCCATCCAGCTCGATGACCTCCCCATCGCCCACCGCGCGCAACAGCTCCTCGTGCAAGGCTCCAAACAACCCGCCATCAGTGATGTCCTCGCCCTCGTTGCTTTGAACCGGCAGAATCCCGATGCCGCCGCCGATGCCGTGCTGGCCGCAACGATCGCCAAACTTCCCGCACAGGCCGAATTTCACAAATCACTCATTGCTCCCACCTCCACCGGCGAAGCCTCCAGCTTCAGCACGGCGGTGGAAGCGAAGTGAACGGATGACAACGTGGGCTTGATTCCATCCCTCCTTTCCAGCACAGTCAGGCATGCAACTCACCGCTGTGCTCACCCCGGCTGAAGAAGGCGGCTATGTCGCCTTCAATCCTGAAACCGGCACCACCACCCAGGGCGAATCAGTGGACGAGGCGGTGCAAAACTTGCGTGAGGCCACGGAACTGTTCCTCGAAGAGTTCCCACAGCGCCGCAGTGTCGGGCACGCAATCATGACCACCTTCGATCTGTCGAATGCCTAAACTGCCGCACATCTCAGGCAGAGAAGCGGTGCGAGCCCTGCAAAATCTGGGATTCGAGGTGGCACGGCAAAAAGGCAGCCACATCGTCATGAAACGTGGTTCGGATGGCTGCGTCGTCCCCAACCACCACGAGATCAAGACTGGCACACTGGCGGGCGTGTTGCGGCAGGCGGGAGTCTCTGCCGAAGAATTCATCGCCGCTCTTTGAGCATTTGGATGCCACCCCTGACTTACCAGCCATGACCTTTCGCATCCTTCTGCTTGTTCTCCTCACCACCGCAGGCTGCACGATCCTCCCGCGTGATGAATCCAGCCGTCGCCAGGTTTACGAGCAACGCCTGAGCCGTCTCGAATTCCCCGTCACTCGCGCACGCCTCTACAAAACACTGCGCCCCGCGTTGCCAGCGCGCCCCACGGGCAACAGCGGGTCCGGCTTGCTCACCGGCAATGAGTTCTACCCGATTGATGACCATTTTGGTGTCGATATGTCCGTCATATACAAAGCGGTGACGGGCATTGACGATTACCTCAATCCAGCACCCACCATCGGCGGCCAGGTCCGCTCCATTCTCGATGCCTCTCGCAGCATCGACAATTTCATGGATCGCGGCACCCCGGAACATCCGGCGGACATCATTCGAAAGGCACGCATCATCGGGCCGATTTATGATTGGATCCAATGACCACTTTCGTCAGTCAAAAAGAGACAGGCGGTCTCGCCCTGCGCTTCACCCGTGCTTCTTGATGATTTGAATGAAGTCCGGCAGATACTCCTTCGCCTTCTTCTCGCCCACGCCACGGATTTTGAGCCCTGCTTCAATGGTCTTCGGCTTCAACCGCGTCATGAACTCCAGTGTCTGGTTGTTGAAGATGACGTAAGATGGCACGCCTTCCGATTCCGCCAGAGTCGTGCGATGGCGCTTCAACTTCTCGAACAACGCATCATCGAAACCAAGCTCACGGGCAGCGAGTTCTTCGTTCAGCGCCGTTTTGCCCTTCGGCTTCGTCATCGGCGCATGCATCGACGGCCAGCGCAGCTTCACATTTTGCCCGGCCTTCATCGCCTCAATGCCGCGTACGGTGAGTGACACGATGGGATACTCACCGGTGCTGGTCTCGATGAGGCCCAGTTTCTCCAGCTCGGCGAACAACGGATGCAACGCCTGCGTGCCGACGTGCTTGAGCAGGCCGTAGGTCGTGAGCCGGTCGAGTCCCGCATCAACGATCTCCTTCGACTTGCTGCCCACCAGCATCTGAATGATGCGCCCTTTGCCATAACGGCCTTCCCACGAACCATCCGCATGCTTGGTGGACATGCGGGCGATGCCGCTGAGCGCCTGACGCAGCATGGTGACTTCCTCCGCCGTGCCTTCACGCGGTGGCTGCACGCCTTCGGCTTTGCACACGTCACAGGTGCCGCAGGGCGTGCTCTCAGTCTCGCCGAAGTAGCGCAAAATCTGCTCCTGGCGACAGGCTTTGTCGTCATAGCACAGCTCGATCATCGACTTGAGCTTCGAGCGGTCGCGGCGATCCTTTTCGCGCAATGCGTCCATGTCGATTTCAAGATCACGCGTCAGCACCTTCGGTTGCAACAGCCGTGTGCCGCGAATGCGCTTCCCCGGAATGTCGAAGCGCTCGATGTAGCCGTTGCGGGCGAGATGGCTCAGCGCGGAGCCAATCGCCATGCTGTTCTTGGCACCGGCACGGTCAGTGATGTCATCAATCGAGGCCTGAACCTCATGATTCGAGTCCGCCGCGTTCAGCAGCGTCTGATATACGTTCCGAATGATGTCCACGCTCGGGTTGTTGCCGTCGATGAAAAACTCCTGCGTCTTTGTGTCGGCGAAATTGAAGAACAGCTCGCACTGTGAAGGCTCGCCATCGCGTCCAGCACGGCCTGCTTCCTGATAATAGGCCTCCACGCTTCCTGGAACGTCGAAATGGACGACAAACCGCACGTCGGAGCGGTCGATGCCCATTCCAAACGCGTTCGTGGCCACGGCGACATCGGCTTTCTTCGTGATGAACTTCGTCTGGCGTGACTCGCGTTCCTTGTCGTCGAGTCCGCCATGGTATTCGATGGCCTTGAGCTTCCAGTCGCGAAGTTCGGAGCCGACCTCCTCGACACGCTTGCGGGTGGAGCAGTAGATGATGCCTGTCTTGTATTGCGCGATGATTTTCTTCAGCCGCTCGTATTTGTCGCCGCTGTTTTTCGTCTGCGCGATGTTCAGACTCAGGTTGGGCCGCTCAAAGCCGCGAATGACCACGTAGGGATCGCGCAGTTGCAGTGTCTTCAAAATATCCCCCCGCACCTCCGGAGTGGCCGTGGCGGTCAGCGCGATGACCTGCGGACGATCCAGATGCTCCAGCGCTTCGCCGAGACGCATGTAATCCGGTCGGAAGTCGTGGCCCCACTGCGAGAGACAGTGCGCCTCATCCACCGCAAACAGGGCGATCTGCACCTGCCGCAACGCATTGGTGAACATCCGGCTGCGAAAGCGCTCCGGCGCAACATAGACGAGCTTGTACTCGCCCCGCCGTAGCGCTTCGATGCGCTCCTGCTGCTCTCCAAGCGAGATCGAGCTATTGATCAGCGTCGCTGGAATACCGCGTCGCTCCAGCGCATCGACTTGGTCCTTCATTAATGCGATGAGCGGACTCACCACCACCGTCACGCCCTCCATCACCATCGCTGGCAGTTGGTAGCACAGCGATTTGCCGCCGCCGGTCGGCATGATGACCATCGTATCGCGCCCGCTCAGGATGCCCGCCATCACCTGTTCCTGACCATCAAGGAACTCTCGAAACCCAAAATACTTCTGCAACGCCAGTTTGGCGTCGTGAATGGGAGTGGATTCAGCGGCTGGAGGAGATTCGGGCACGGGCCACGCATCATGGATGCAGCACGGGAATCCTCAACCACCACTCACTTCTCATCCTTGCCGTTCGGCTTCGCCGCCGCAGGCTGGTCAAAGCCGAGCTTGGCCCCGGCTGCATCCAGGCATTTCACGATGTTGGCCTCCTCGTATTCCAGCGCTGCTTCCGTGCTGAGGCCGGTGACTTTGGGCAGCTTCGCCGCCTTGCGCTCGCGCACCAGCGTGAGCATGCGGGCGAGTTCGACGCCGGGTTTGTCGGGAAAAGTAGCCCAGTAGCCGGGTTTGAGGCAGGGAATGTCCAGTGGATCACGCGTGATCATCTCCAGGTGGTAGGCGATCTGCGGATTGTGCTTTTCAAACAGCGCGAACATACGCGGCAGATCGAGAATGCCCTCCCCCAGCGGCACTTCGGAGAGCAGGAAGCCGGTGGGCGTCTCCTGCACGGCCATGTCCTTGATGTGCGTGGTCACGGCAAAGGGAGCGAGCGTTTCGACGACCTGCATCGGGTCTTCAAGAAGAGCGATGCTGTTGCCGGTATCGACACAGGCGCCGATGTTCGGGCTGCTGAGGCGTCCGAGCAGCTCCGCCAGCTCTGCCGCTTGGAAATCCTTGTGATTCTCGATGCCGATCCGCACGCGCTGCCGCCTCGCAATCGGTTCGGCGAGCTGCATGGACTTGAACGCGCTCGCTTTGAAGTGCTTGAACTCCTCCAGGCTGGAAAACAGCTCGTAGCGTCTGCCACCGGTCGCTGAGCGAAAAATCGTCGCGCCAGCCTCCTTGGCGATGCGCAGTTCCTTGTCGAAGCGGTCCACATCGTTCTCGTTTTTCGGCAGCGTGATGCTGCCTTCGAGCTGCATGCCGTAAGATTCACAGGTGGCGCGTACCTTCGCGGCCATCTCCGCCGTCCAGCCATTGACCATGATCTGCAAGGCACCCACACCGAGGCCGCGCACATGATCCAGAACATCCAGCGCATGCTCGAACGGCGGAAATTTGAGACTGGAGTATTTCCCCTGCCACCGCTTACCGTACGAATGAATCACAATCCCCATCCGCTTCCCACGCAACGCCGCCGGCAGCGGCAGGGCTGCCAAAGCAGCGGCTGAGGTGAGAAAGGCGCGTCGGGTCATGCAGGTTTAGGGAACGCGTTCGAAAGCAGAAAGGTTTCTTCGACCTCAGCAGCTTCTGCCGCAGCGATTCGCGATTTCAGATTTGAAAAGATGCCAAGCAGCCGGGTTTTACATTGGGTGGGCGTGCGCTTAGACGACAGAGGTTGTAAACGGAGAACGCAGACACCCAGAGTGAAACTCCTTGAGTGTCATGGCAGCAGAAAAGCCCTGAATGCCTGGCTGAGTCGCCAACTGCTCCATGATTGGAATCGCAGAGCGGCATCCCTCGGCAAGAAATTGCGCGGCCACCCAGATTCTAACATGAGATGACTCGTCCTGAAGCAACTCAGTAAATGCTGCAATGCCATTCTCTCCGTGAGAAGTCAGGCAAACAAAAGCACGAGTCATGCGTGCGTGTAGTTCGTGATCTTTGGATGCGGGCTTAGCGCCGTCGGCCTTAGCAATTGCAGATTCACGAAAATCTTCGATGGCCTCAATGATGGTCATGATTTCACGGCTTAACATTTCCTTCAAAGGAAGGCATCTCGTATAAATCACTTCACCACACCACCGACCCACTCCGGCTGTCGCTTGGCGAGGCAGTCGGAGAGCCAGCGGACGAGGTCGGCGACGGAGTCGTGCTTTTTGCGCAGGGCGTTGAGCGCGGGCCAGTCGATGTTGTGACGAGGCGTGGGCAGGGTGATTTTTTGGATGCGCAGCAGGTTCTGCACGGCCTCGAACTCGGCGGCGCTCATGGCGCGGATTTCTTTGGCGGAAGGCAGTTCATCAAGCTGCGTGAGCTGGATGCCAAGGCTGCTGATGCCGACGCCGAACTGATGGCCGAGACTGCGCAACGCATCGACGAGCGCCTCGTCGTTGAGGCCTTCGGCGATGACGATCTCGCTCTGCAAGGTCCAGCGCGTGGCGCTGAGAGCCTGGAAGAAGTCGGCGCTGAAGGTTTCGAGCGAGACGCTGAGCTTCAACTGCACGCCGGTGATGCCAACCTCGGGGCCACCGAGGTGGCGGCGGAGATCGAGCATGGAGGCGTCGAAGCGCGGGGCGTCGTCGCTGCCGGCGTCGAGATCCCAGTCGGCGACGACGAGGTCGGGGATGTCCCATTCGCCCTCCATGCTGGGAGCGCCGCTGCTGTTGCGATTCAGCAGGAAGGGATAGCGCGAGCGCTGGAGGCTGAGGCGCTCGTAAATGGCAACCATGCGCAGGAAGCGCGACAAGCATTGGTCGCTGTCGCCCTCCTCATCGAAGAGGTTCGCGCGGGTGACGCCGTTCGGGCCGGCGGTTTTTTTCTGGCGGCGGTAGTAGCCCTGGCCTTGATCGACCTTCGCGATGGGCGAGGTGGGATCGTAACTGAGGATGGAAAAATGGTAGCGCAGCGTGGCGTCGCTGTAGCCTTCGCCGAGGCGATGACGCACGAGACGAATGAGCTCGGTGCCCTTGATGGCCTCCGCCGGATCATCGGGCAGAATTTCGGGGAGCAGGTGTCGCAGTTGTTCGCGCAGGTTCATCCGTCTAAGATTTTCTCAGCATGCCGGAGCAACGGCGTCTTCGTCAACAACAGAAACGCATCAACCGTGCCGTTCCTCGCGGATGCTGTAACGGGTGCGGCGGCTGTTGAGCCAGCGCACGCCGAACATGTCGGTCGTGGCACGCAGAGCACGATTGCCGAAGCCGTACTTGCTGACGCCATGGATGCGTGGGCGATGATTGACGGGAACCTCGGTGACACGCCAGCCCATGTTGCGAATGAGCGCGGGAATGAAGCGGTGCATGCCGTTGAACAGCAGCAGCGCCTCGCGGCAGTCGCGACGCATGGCCTTGAGCGTGCAGCCGGTGTCGCGCACATGGTCGCCGACAAAACGTGAGCGCACGAAGTTGGCGACACGGCTTTGCAGGCGCTTGAACGGCGTGTCTTTGCGCTTGGCGCGATAGCCACAGACGAGGTCGAAGCCTTCGTCGAGCTTCGCTATCAGGGCGGGAATGTCGGCGGGATCGTTTTGCAGGTCGCCATCGAGCGTGACGATGACATCGCCTTTCGCACCATAAATGCCGGCATGCATGGCGGCGCTCTGGCCGCTGTTCTTTTCAAAGATGATCACGCGCACGCGGTCGCCTCGCTGCACGCGGGACAGCGTCTGGTCCTTCGAGCCGTCATCGACGAGCACGAGTTCATAATCACGTCCGGCAAGCGCGGCGTCGATCTGCCGCTGCAACTCCACGACATTGTCCTCCTCGTTGTAAAGAGGCACGACGATGGAAATGGCGGGTGAAGAAGGCATGGGAGGGCAAAAGGGCGTCAAAAGTCGGGCGCTCGATAATCGTGGCAAGCGAAGATTTTCAGCCAGCGCACCTCGTTGCCCGCATGCATGACGCGGGCGACGGAAAGAACCTCGAAGCGCCCGAAGCGGGCCTCCAAGATCGCAGGCGGCGCGATGGCGGCGGGATCATCGGTGACGAAGATGGCGCTGCGGCCGGTTTGAGCGTGCAGATCGTCCTGAACCGACATTACCGCCTCGGTTTGCCCAAGGTAGTGATCGAGTTCGACGGCGAGCCGCCAGTCATTCGCCACTACGAACCAGGTGTCCTTGCCTTCCGTCTGTTTTAAAACCGCCGAAACAAGTTTCGCGCTCTCCCGCCAGCCGCGCATGCACTTGGAAGGGTCAGCGGTGAAAAAATGCGTGTAATCGGAGGCGGTGTCGATTTGCCGCGAAAATCGCCACGACAGCCCGAGCGTGCGCGGGAGGTCGGTTTGCAGCAAGAAGGCGCTTTGCAGCGCCGCAAGCACGAGCGCGATGGTGCGCAGGCTGATTTTCTCCTCGCTGGCGATGCCGCCAAGCACCGTGCCGCGGTGAGCGAGGAGCATGGCCGCGAAAACCATCCACACCGCGCCACCCATGTCCGGCCAGCGATGATTCGGCCCGTAAAGCAGATCCAGCGCCGCGAGCGGCAGCAACATCGCCAGCGGCAGGCTGCGTTGTGACATCAGCGTGGCGCGATCCCATGCCATCCTCGCGGCGAGTACGAACAACACGAGCAGCAGTGGCGAGGCGAGCACGGACCAGCGGAACAGATTCGGAACCAGCCGCCACTCCGGCCACGTGAAGCCGCCTTGCCAGATCAGCCAGTAAAGGACCGCCAGCACCCAAGCGGCGACGATCACGAGGAATCCAGACGCATGCAGATGGTGCCGCAGCCGTTCCGGCAACGCGAAGACCAACGCCACGGCTGCCATCGTGCCCAACGCCGGCGGTTGTGCCAGCACCGTGCCAAAAACGCACGCCGCGGCGGCCCACCAGGCCCAATGCAACGGATGCGCATGCAGCAGTGCGACACGCAGACACAGCGCCGCCACCGGCACGAGCGCAAACACCACCGTGGACGAAGTGAGCGTCACGGCGGCGAGATTGAAAGCCGGCAGCACATTCACGATCACCACCGCCCAGGCGGCGATCTGCGTATCAAACAACCCGCGCATCAGTCGCCACACCGCGAGCGAGGCCACCAACGCGAGCAGCGGCGCGAAGAAACGCACGCCAAACTCGCCCGCGCCACCGATCAGCATGCCCAGCCTCACGAACAACGGCACCAACGGTCCCATTTCGAGAAATCCGCCCCAATGTCCTTGTTTCACGCGAAAAACCGCCAGCGCCTCGTCCGGCGCGAGTTCCAGCGTCGGCAGCAGGGCCCAGCGCCAGAGCGTGAGCAGGCCGAGAGCGGCAAAGAGAAAGCGCTGGCGCTGCATGGAGCGCATTGAATAGTGGACGCTGCCCGCGTGTCAAAGCGTCGTCTTGGATCTCATCCCTTTCCCAATCACCATGAAACACCTCCTTCTTCTCACTCTGCTGCTCGCGCCCGTTCTGCGCGCCCAGGAAGCCCAGCCAAAAACCGCCGAGGAAATCCTCCGCATCGTGCGTCTCAGCTACGCCCTGCAAAACCACAAGATGAGCGGCCATCTCCGCGACGACGCCACGGGCCGCATCGAACCGCTGACCCTCACGATGGAGAATCAGGTCATGCGTTTCCTTTTCACCAACCCGCCGAAGGAAATCGTCCACCTCGACCTGAACACCTCTCCTGCCACGCTCTATCAGGTGCGCGCAGGCGGCTCCTCGCAGGTTCAGGGGAATCAATACGCTGCCAGCGTGCGCGGCATGGCATTCAACTATGAAGACCTCTCCCTGCGCTTCCTCTACTGGCCGCGTCCGCAGTTGATGGGCGAGGGTCGCGTCAGTGGACAGAAGTGCTGGATCGTGCGCGTCACCAATCCTGGAAAAGACGGCCCTTATTACGTCGTGGACATCTATGTGCATCAGGGCAGCGGCGGTGCCGCGAAGATGGAGGCCTACGACCGCAACAGCAAGGTCGTGAAGAAATACCAGGTCACCAAGGTGCAGAAAGTGGACAAAGCCACCGTGCTCAAGGAGTTGAAGATCGAGACGATCAATCCCTTCAACGGCGACGTCAAAGGCCGCACCTACATGATCATGGAAAACCCGGAGAAGAAGTGACGCGCAACATGGAACCGCCGCGCAAATTCAATCCGCATCCCTTCGCCTATCATCAAGAGCTCGACGTCAGGATCGACAATCTCACCAACGAAGGTGCCGGTGTCGCCCGTGTCGATGGCTGGGTCGTCTTCGTGCCGTTCACGCTCGCCGGTGAACTGGTGAAGTGCCGCGTCTTCCGCAATCACAAGAACTACAGCGAGGCCGATCTCATGGAGGTGCTGGAGCCAGCGCCAAATCGTGTCACGCCCAAGTGTGCGCTCTTTGGCCAGTGCGGTGGCTGCCAGTATCAGCATCTAGCGTATGCCGAGCAGCTTCAATCAAAGCAGCGCCAGGTCGCCGAACTGCTCAAGCACATGGCGAAGATCGAGCACCCCGTGCGCGAGGTCATTCCCTCGCCCGTCGAATACGGCTATCGCTCCAAGATCACGCCGCACTTTCATCGCCCGAAGAGCGGCGGCATCGGTGCTATTGGCTTTCTGCGTGCAAGGACGCGCAACGCCATGGTCGATGTCGAGCACTGTCCCATCGCCATGCCCGAGCTGAACGCTCAACTCGCCGCCGTGCGCGAACGTGCCCGTGCCAACTCCGACACCTTCAAAAACGGTGCCACGCTGCTCATGCGTGCCGCGAAAAACGGCGTCCTCACCCGCAGCGATGAAATAGCCATCGAAGACGTGGACGGCGTCCGCTTCGAGTTCCAGGCCGGCGATTTCTTCCAGAACAATCCCTTCATTCTGCCCAAGTTCGTCCGCCACGCCATCGACGAGGCCAAAGCCACCGGTGCGAGGCATCTCGTCGATGCCTACTGCGGCAGCGGCCTCTTCGCGATCAGCGCCGCCCGCGACTTCGAGCAGGTCATCGGCGTCGAGATCTCCGAGAGCGCCGTCAAAAAAGCCGCGCACAACGCCGAGATCAACTCGCTCACCAACTGCCGTTTCATCGCCGCCGATGCGCAGCATGTCTTCAAAGACGTGCCGCAGGCCGGAGCCGACACCGTCGTGCTCATCGACCCGCCGCGTGCAGGATGCAGCCCCGAGTTCTTGCAGCAGCTTTTCGCCTTCGGCCCGAAAGGCGTCGTCTATGTCTCCTGCAATCCCGCCACGCAGATGCGCGACCTCGTCCTCTTCACCGAAGCCGGCTACAAACTCGGCACCGTACAGCCCTTCGACCTCTTCCCGCAGACCAAGCATCTCGAATGCGTCATGACGTTGAGCCGATGAACCGCTTCGAATTCGCCACCGCCCAGCGCATCATTTTCGGTCGTGGCGTGATCCGTGAACTGCCTGCTCTCGCCGCTGAATTCGGCCAAAGAGCACTCCTCATCACCGGCAGCCGCCCAGCACAATGGACAACCCGGCTGCCTTACGTTGGCTTCAAAACAATTTGTGGCGAACCGACCGTCGAGGACATCCAAAGCGGTGTTGAACTCGCGAAACAGTTCAACGCCGATGTCATCGTCGCCATCGGCGGCGGCAGTGTGGTCGATGCGGGCAAGGCCATCGCCGCCATGAGCACACAGCCGGGTGATTTGATGCGCTACATCGAAGTCATCGGTGAAGGCAAACCGCTCGAAGCCACGCCGCTGCCCTTCATCGCTGTTCCCACCACGGCAGGCACCGGTGCCGAGGCCACGCGCAACGCCGTCATTGCGAGTGAAGAACACCGCGTCAAAGCCAGCCTGCGCCATCTCTCGATGCTGCCGCGCATCGCCTTGATCGATTCCGAACTCGCCATCGATCTCCCGCCGCATGTCACCGCCGCCAGCGGCATGGACGCGCTCACGCAGTGCCTCGAAGCCTTCGTCTGCTCCCGTGCGCAGCCCATGACCGACGCGTTGTGCCTCGACGGCATTCAGCGTGCCGTGCGTTCGCTCGAACGCGCCTTTCAAAACGGTCACGACCTCGATGCACGCGAAGACATGGCCCTCTGCGCTCTCAACAGCGGCATTGCTCTCGCCAACGCTGGTCTCGGGGCCGTCCACGGCTTCGCCGCACCGATTGGCGGCATGTTTCACGCGCCACACGGCGCCGTCTGCGCCGCTCTGCTCGCTCCCGTTTGGGAAATGAACTCCAAACGCGTGCAGAACCGCACGAAGTTTGATCAGATCGACGCGATGCTCGGCGGCGATGCCGTTTCGTGGCTGCACAGTATCACCCAGCGTCTCCAAATCCCCAAACTCAGCGCCTGGGGCATTCAAGACAGCGATCTCGACGAGATCGCCCGCAAAGCCGCTGCTGCGAGCAGCATGAAGGCGAATCCTGTCTCGCTGACGCATGACGAGCTGGTCACGATCTTGCGAGCGGCCTTGTAAAGTAGCCCGGTTGCGCCGCAACCGGGATCCAAACTCCAGTTGCAGCGCAACTGGGCTACTTTCCGAAAGTTGACCGCTTCCCGGTGCGCTTGTAAATGCTCACCCCCACCATGAAATCCTTCCGCCTCAAACGTCTCTTCAACGCCAAGTCCAACCGCTGCTTCGATGTGGCTGTCGATCACGGCTTCTTCAACCAAGCCGGTTTCCTGCAAGGCATCGAAGACATGCGCACGGTGGTGAAGACGCTCGTCGAGGCCGCGCCGGATGCGATTCAGCTCACCCTGGGCATGGCGCGGCATTTGCAGGAGATGCCGGGCCGCGAGAAGCCCAGCCTCGTGCTGCGCACCGATGTGGCGAACATTTATGGCAAGACGCTGCCGGAGAACCGCCGCTTCAGCCTCATGCTTGAGGACTGCATGCTCCAGGCCGTGCGTTACGACGCCGCCTGCGTGTGCGTGAACCTCTTCCAAATCCCCGGCGCTCCTGAAGTGCATGCCGAGTGCGTCGAAAACATCCTCAAACTCAAGCCTCAGGCCGATTACTACGGCATGCCCATGATGGTGGAGCCGCTGGTGTTCCAGCCGAACGAAAAAGCCGGCGGCTACATGGTCAACGGCGATGAAACCGCCATCACCTACCTCGTGCGCCAGGCTGTCGAACTCGGTGCCGACATCATCAAGGCCGATCCCACCGATGACGTGAGCATCTACCACAAGATCATCGAAGCCGCCTCCGGCATCCCGGTGCTTGTGCGCGGTGGTGGCCGTGTCAGCGACCGCGAAATCCTCGAACGCACGCAGGGACTGCTTCAACAAGGCGCCTCCGGCATCGTCTATGGCCGCAACGTCATCCAGCACCCGAATCCGAAAGGCATCACCCGCGCGTTGATGGCAATGGTACATGACGGCGCGAGCGTGGACGCTGCGCTGGCGATGGTGGAATAAATTTTCAAAACTATGATCTCACCTTGGAGAGCATTCGCTGCTGAAGTTGTTGGCTTATTCTTAATGGGCATGGCCTGCACTTTCGTTGCTGGCATTTGGATCAATGACAAAAACTCGCAGCTTGCCGCCGCAGATGCGATGCATGTGGCCATGACCGTTGGTATTGTGGTCGCTTCAGCTTTGCTAAGCTTGGTTGGTGCGCTCGCCTTTTGGCGATTAAAGCCTTTGCTTTGGGCGGTTGGCGTGGTGTCGGCTATTTTTGGCGGCAACCCCGGCGTGGTGATTCTGGCGCTCTTGGCTGCAATCATCACATATTATGTCACTAACAAGCTTCGTATGATCTTCAGCTTTTATTTGCCCGACAAAAGCAGTGGATCTGATAAGTAAAAACAAGAAAGCCGGGGCCGCTTTCGCGAACCCCGGCCCCGCTCGTTGTTGGTTGCGGTAATTATTTGATGTCGCCTGCGAAGCCGGCGCTGTTCAGCGCGGCGACGAGGTCGGCCTTGGCGAACTCACCTTCGACGGTGAAAGACTCAGCCTTGGAAACGATCTCATACTTCGTGACGCCTGCCACTGATTTTACAGCATCGGTCGCGGCGGTCGCGCACTTCTGGCAGCAGAGATGCACTCCGGACACCGTGGCCTTGGTGAGTTTTGCTTCGGGCTTCGATGCTGTTGCAGGCTTGCTCGCAGACTTTGATGCCGACTCGTCGCCTTCGATGGTGCCAAAGTAACCAGCGGCGATGATGGCCTCGGCGACTTTCTTCGCGTCGGACTTCTTCTTCGAGACGATCGTCACCTTCTTGCCTTCAGGCGTGACGGTCACGTCTTTGAAATCAGCGGCAGCTTTGATGATGCCATTGGCACAGCCTTTGCAGCAGTTGTGAACGCCGGTCATCGTGAGAGTGGTTTCGGCACGCACAGTGGCGGCCACAGCAAGGAGGGAGAGCAGAGTAAGGAGCTTCATAAGCGTGTTCTGAGACGGAAGGACTCGTGTGTTTCTTTGATTCATTTTCAATTATCTGCGAACCGCCGTCATGAAGCCGCGCGCGACAGCGGTGTCGTGATAAGCGCCGGGAGTGAATCCAGCCTCATCGAGCAATGTCGCATATTCGCTCGTGCTGTAGCATTTGCCCTGCGTAGAATGCATCAGCAAGCACGAATACTCCGCCACATGCAGCGGACCGTTCTTCTCCGCATTGACGATGGCGTCGTGAATGATGAGCATTCCGCCCGCAGGCAGCGCCGCGTGTGATGCAGCGAGCAGCTTCTTCACCTCGGCCACGCCCCAGTCGTGCAGCACGTTGGAATAAAGATGCACGTCGCATCCGCTCGGCAAGCCGTCGAACATGTTGCCCGTCGCCACGCTCACGCGATCTGCGCAGCCGCGTTCTTCGATCAATTTAGCCGCGATGTGATCCACGGGCGCTTGATCAAACGCGATGGCCTTCAAATGCGTGTGCTGAGCCGCGATGGAGCACGCGTAGATGCCGGAACCGGCGCCGATATCGAGCAAACAGGAGCGCCCGGTGAGATCAAGCTTCTTCGCGAGTGCCTGGGAGAGATACAGGCCGCGACAATCCATCGCTGCGGTGAATTTCCGCGCGAAGTCTTCCTGCTCCATCGCCTTGTGCCAGTCGAAGGACGCCTTGTCACCGCTCCAGCCTGCGGGTTTGTCGGATTTGAGCACCTCCAGATAATCCCGCGCGATGGGGCGATCATGCAGCGAGGCATAGTACGGCCGCACATCCCACACCGAACCTGCGCGGAGATGTTCCTTCGCCATCGCCGAGGCATGAAAGGTGCCGTTTTGATTCTCCACCCAGCCGTTGGCCGCGAACAACGTCAGCATCACGTCCACCGGACGCTCTTTGAAACCAAAGTGCTCACAGATGCCGCTCACGGTGGATGGATTCGACGACAACCAACTGAAGAAGTCGATGCTCAGCGCCGCCGTGATCAAATCGACCGCGTAAAGGCTGTCGCGGTAGCGATAGATGCTGAGCGGATCGGTCTTCGGCGTGGAGGTGATGTCGTGCGGCATGGGGCCGCATGATGAAGGCGTCGCCGATGAGCGGCAAAAGCTGATTTCACTTTTTGTCTTTCTCTTCCTTGATGATCCCGGTGATGAAAAGGAGCCTCGAAACGCCTTCGGACGGTTGTGCGCCCAAAACGATCGTCTGGCCCTCCCAAATCGTGACTGAGGTAGAGAGGCCCTTCGATGCGCTGGCATCATGACTCGGCGTGTGGACGATAAGGTCAATGGTGCGTCCGTCCGGGCCGATCACTGGCTCCGCCTTGATCTCGCTGCCGCCCAAGGCAGCAGGCAGGTCGTACATCTGCGGTTTTTTGTTCGGCTTCAGGGTTTCGAGTTTTGCGCCGGAGTCTGCGAGATGCTTCGCCACAATCTCAAACTGAGCTGGGGTGAAGACGCCACCCAAGCTGAACTGCCGCAGAACCTCGGGCGGTGGCGGCAGGTTGCTCTCTGCCAGCGCTCCCTTGTTTTCGATTGTTCCGGGCAGCGGTGGCAGCCAGTCATTCAGTTGCTTCAAAAAATCGCCCTTCATCTCGACGGCCTGCACGGTAAGGCGCGCTTGCTTTTTCACCTCGATATTGATCAAAGCATCGAACCATGCCTCGATGAGTTCGAGATTGGTCTTGGTGTTCCGCACGGTGAGTTTTCCATCCTTGAGAATCGCGTCTGAACCTTTTGGGAAAGCGATGCCTGCGGCTTTGAGCACTTCGAGCGGTGGTTTGCCCTCAATGAAGCTAGCGGGGAGTTTGTAAACACGCACGGCCCACTCGCTGGCGACTTTGTCAGGCACATTGATGCCAGTGCTTGATGGCTGCATGGTGGCGGTCGATTCAAAACTGATCGCCTTCTGGCCGAACGGATTCAGCGCCTCGGTGGTGATAATCACGGTGACGGGCTTTTTGGAGGTCGGCAGATGCATCACCAAGGCTTCACCGCTCGCGAGCACGGCTTTGGCTGATGTGGTGTGAACCTGCACTCGGTCCCAAGCCGCATTGGCAACCTTCTTGGGCAGCCACGGCTGCTCTGCATCGGGATCGACACCCAGATCGACTTTCGCTTCCACCGTGGCTTTGCCTTCCGGTGCCGGATTGGCGACGAGTTTGATGCTCGGGCCGATGAATTTGACGGTGATCGCGATGTTCTTGTCCCATGGTTTCTCAGGGAGAATCTCACGCACGACCTCGACGGTGGCTCCTTGGCCCATTTTGGTCGTGACGGCCGGAGCACTCAGCAAGTCGATGCCCTTTCGCTGCGAAATTTTCGCCAGGAGTTCTTTGACTTCATCCGGTTTCAAAATGCCTTCGTGCGTGCCGAAGTAATCGTCGGCCTGAATGAATTTGCATTGGAAGTACACCTGCGGCAGCCGCTGATGCAGTCGGTCGATGATGGCTTCGATTTGATCGAGCGCCGCTTGGTGATGACGCACGATGAGCTTGGAGGTGGCGGCTTGGAACAAGGCGCTGGCGCCTTCCGGGAAGATGATGCCTTGCTTTTCGAGCTTCGAGCGAGCGTTGTCCGCATCGGCGAGAAAATCCGGAGCCACGCGGTAGAGCCGGGTGAACATCGTGGGGTCTTTGTCGGAAGACTTCGCGGGCTGCGCATTTGCCGTCGCAATGCCAAACGAAGCCGCGAAGAAGGGCGTGAGCACGGCGAAGGCAGCACAGCCGAGCACAAACAACGCGCCGAGCTTCTTCCGCACGCCACGGGCTTCCATCAGAGCGACGAGACGCGCTTTGAGTCGGCGGGCCGGTCGCGAATGGGCGATGGGCATCACGCAACTCGTCTGCGGCGAGGCTTTGGCGGCCCAGGCGAGCAGGAAGTCGGCGTAATCGTCATGATCGCGATCTTCGCCAACGGCGGCGGCATCGCATGCCTCCTCGCGGGCGCGGGCATATTCCTCGATGAGAGCGTGGATGAAGGGATTCCACCACAGGAAGGCGCGGACGATGTTTTGCAGCAACACGGCCACGGTGTCGTGACAGCGCAGGTGCTCGGATTCATGTCGCAGGAGCCAACGCCACTGCCGTGGTGTGAGTTCTTCAAACGCAGAGGCGGGAACGGCGATCACCGGGAAAAACCAGCCAGCCACGCAAGGCGTGCCTTGATGATTGAACACGCGCAGCCGCGAGAGCGTTTTGGAGTGCGCCGGCCCTCCGGCGCTTTCGAGCGTTTTTTGGCCTGCGGAAAGCTCCAGAGGACTGGAGCACTCCAGGACGCTGTCGCGAATGAATGCCTCCTGATCTTGAGTGAGTCTTTTGAGACGCCACGCCCAACACTGCACGCGGACGCTTTGCAGGATCAGTCGAAGCAGTAGCGCCGCCGTGACCAGCCACGCTAGCCAACGAAGGCTCTTCACCACGTCATTGACATCCCAAGTCGGTGCTGGAGCCGCGGTCATCACAACCGGCGAAGTCACAGGTGCGACGCTGACACGCCAGTCGGCCTCAAACGTCTCGCGCAACGGCGTCCAGACCGGCACGGGCTGCTGCGGCGGAAACAGGTCGCGCATGGAGATGTCGAAAGGGCTGTAGAGGCACATCAAGATGGCCAGATTCGCGAGGATGCAGCGCCGCAGGGCATCGCGGATGACGAAACGCACCAGCAGCCAAGCCGCCGCGCCGATGACGAGGCTATGAACGATGAAATTGAGCAGGGTGATGGTCTCGGTGCTCATGACTCGCCTCCTTTCTTTGCGCGGACGAGTTTGCGCAGTTCGGCGAGCTCTTCCTCGGTGATGTCGCCGTTTTCGACGAGGCAGCGGACGAGGGCGAGATTGCTGCCGCCGAAGAAGCGCTGCTTCAGCTCCGCGAGCACGCTGGTGCGACCGCGCTGCTCGGGCACGGCGGGTTCGTAGGCGTGGCTGCGGCTGGAGTCATCGCGTACGATCCAGCCTTTGGCTTCGAGACGAGTGAGCTGGGTTTGCAGCGTGTTGCGAGTGACGGGTTCGCTGCGGCCCTGGTTCACGGCTTCGAGCAGTTCCAGCACGGAAGCGGGATGCTTTTTCCAGAGGATGTCCATCATCGCCTGCTCGGCGGCGGAGAGCGGTGGGAGTGATTTTTTCGCCATAATTCGCGAGTTTGCCGACAAGTGTCGGATTTGTCGAGACAAAAGTCCTACAGGTGTCGGATGTTCGCCCGCCATCACTCTCGCTGATGGATTCCGCGCATGCTGCGCGTTGACTTGCCTCCGAATTCCTGACAGCATCGCGCCCACCATGTCCTCCCCCGCACCCACGCTCACGACCAAGCACTGGCTCATCATCGTCATCGCCAGCATCGGCTTCCTGTTTGACACCTATGAGTTGCTGATGACGCCGCTGGTAGCAGCGCCGGCCATAGCGGAGCTTTTGAAGCTGCCGCCGAGCAATCCGATTGTCACAAGCTGGGTGGGCAACCTGCTGACCATCGCGGCGGTGTGTGGCGGCGTCTTTGGCCTGCTGGGCGGCTGGCTGATCGACAAGTTCGGTCGGAAGACGATCATGGCGGCGAGCATCTTCCTGTATTCGGCCGCACCCTTTTGCGCGGCGTATTCGACCACGCTCACGACCTTCATCATTTTCCGCAGCGCCACGTTCATCGGCGTGTGCGTGGAGTTCATCGCAGCGGTGACGTGGCTGGCGGAGGTGTTTCAGGACAAGAAACAAAAAGAGAAGTGGCTCGGCATCACACAGGCCTTTGCCTCCGTCGGCGGTGTGGCCGTGACGTTGATGAGCATCTGGATCAATGCGAAGCTCAAGGAGGGAGGCTTGGCTTCTTTCGGTCTGCCTGCCGGACTGGATGGTGCGGTCGGCTCATGGCGCTACTTGCTCATGACGGGCATCTTGCCTGCCATTCCGATCGCGCTGCTGCTGCCGTTTGTGCCGGAAAGCCAGGTGTGGAAGGAGAAAAAAGCCTCTGGAGCACTCAAGCGGCCGAGCTTCAGCGGCCTGTTCTCGCCGGAGCTGCGTAAGGTCACGCTGGTAACGACGATTCTATCCGCGTGCGCCTACGGCATCGCCTTCGGCGCATTGCAGGTGACGGTGGCACGCGTGACACCCGGCCTGCCGGAACTCGCGCCGCAGGCGAAGATCATGGCACCGATGATTGCCGAGGCGAAGGCGCTGAATCTCACGCTGAACGACGCCATCAAAGCTGGCGATCAGGCCAAGCAGGGCGAACTGAGAGGGAAGATCAAGGAGAACGCTATCCAGCAGGCTCCGCACAAGAAAGTGGTCGATGAGATGAGCAGCAAGGTGCAGTTCCGCCAGGAAATGGGCGGACTCACGGGCCGCGTGCTGCTGGCCGTGCTGCTGATCATCGGCATGAGCCGCGTGGCGCTGCTGAAGGTGTTTCAGGTTCCGGCGCTGATCATCCTGCCCGTGACTTACTTCATGCTGTTCGCCGGCGGTGGCGAGGCCTTCCTGTGGGGCTATTTCTTCTGCGGCCTCGTGACTGTGGCGCAGTTCAGCTACTTTGGTGAGTACCTGCCGAAAATCTTCCCGCTCCATCTGCGCGGCACTGGTGGCAGCTTTGCCACGAACGTCGGCGGACGCATGATCGGCACCTGCATGGCCGTCGTGAACACGAGCTGGCTCGCGCCGCTGCTCGCTGGCGGCATCCAGAACGTGCGTCCTTCGCATGTGGCCATGGCCGCAGGCTACATCGCCACGTCGATGGCCGTGATCGCCCTCATCGTCGGTTTCTTCCTGCCGGAACCGAAGGCGGAGGAGTAATTCGCGGCGAGACAGGTTTGTGTACGTTGTTCACGCTTCAGCGTGATGTTGGCCCGTGTTCTCACGCTAAAGCGTGAACAACGTACTGCCCTCGCGGCGTAATCCTGCCGTCATGATCCGCTCCCTTCTCACCCTCGCTGTCTGTCTCGTCAGTCTCACCCTCCACGCCGAAGATAAAGACGATGGCAAACTGCGCATCATCGTTTTCGGTGCGCATCCGGATGATGCGGAGTACAAAACGGCGGGCACGGCGGTGAAGTGGGCGCGGCTGGGGCATCATGTGAAGCTGGTGTCGGTCACGAACGGTGACGTGGGCCACTGGAATGAGGCGGGCGGACCGCTGGCGATGCGTCGCACAGCCGAGGCCGCCGCTTGCGCCAAAAAGCTCGGGGTGACCTCCCAGGTGCTCGATATTCATGATGGCGAGTTGGTGCCGTCGCTGGAGAATCGCAAGCTCATCACCCGCGTGATTCGCGAGTGGAAGGCAGACATCGTCATCACGCATCGGCCATGGGATTATCATCCCGACCATCGTTATGTCGGCGTGCTGCTCCAGGACGCGGCGTTCATGGTCACGGTGCCGTTCATCTGCCCGGATGTGCCGCACTTGACGAAGAATCCGGTGTTCCTGTATTCGAGCGACGGCTTCCAGAAGCCCTATCCCTTCACGCCGGACATCGCCGTGAGCGTGGACGACTCCTTTGAGCAAAAACTCGATGGTATTCACGAACTGACCTCCCAGCACTACGAAGGCGGCGCAAATGGCTCGGAGGAGCACGTGAAGAGCGTGCCACCGGCCAGTGATGAAGTAGGACGCCGCGCATGGCTGAAGCGGCGCTGGGGCGCACGTCAGGGCAGCGAGGCGGAAAAGTATCGTGAACTGCTGATCAAGCTCTATGGCGAGGAAAGAGGCAAGGCGGTGAAATACGCCGAGACCTTCGAGGTCTGCGAGTATGGCCGCCGTCCGAGCGCGGAGGAGATCAAGCAGCTCTTTCCATTTTACGACGCGAAGTGAGCCGGAGCGCGAGTTTTCAACTCGCCTGACTTTCCTGCGGTGTTTTCGACCACGCTGCGGTCATTCGCGCCACCGCCCGCACTCAAGTGTCGAGTAGGCTTCGTCATACTCGCGCTCCAAGGTGAGCCACGTCAGGGCTTCAATGCTTTGAAGCGCTCCTGCAAATGCTGGAGCGCTTCTGGCTTCGTGGCGTTCTTCCGTTCCAGCTCACGCAGCAGGGTGGCCGCGCGTATGCGGTCGCCGGCCTTGAGCAGGTCTTCAGCGTGATTCGCCACATCGTTTTGCGTGGGCGGCAGGCCGGTCGTTTTAACATCCAGCGCGGTCGTGCTAGGATTGGAACGCGCATGGCCACCGAAGACATCCGTGATGTTCAGCCACCAGGCTTCGGTGCCATCGGCGGAAAAGGTGATCCAGATCGGGTCGCCTTCATGCACGAACTCAAACACGCGCCGGTTCGCGATGACTGGCCGCACCTTCTGCACCTCCCAGGTCTTGGTCTTCACCCCGACCTCAAACTCCGCACCGTTCCAGCGCAGTTTGATCGGCGTTTTCTCAGGTCCGCCGACCCAAACGACATTCTGGATGTCTTGCGAGAAATTGGTCACCGGTTTGACCGCCGTGCCGGTCTCCGCCTTGAACTCGATTTCGCCACTCACGTTCACCGGCGTGACGAGCTTGAGATCATCGCTGACAAAATACCACGCGGATCGTGATTCGCTGAAGACGAGCTGGAACACGCCCACATCCACAAAGGCATGCTCCTTGTATTTGCTGCGCGACTGGCCCGCCTGCGTGACGGCGTGGAAGTTTTCGCCATCGAAGCGCAGGTACTTGAGGGAATTCGTGCCCTGGAGATCCCAGATCACGTCCTTGAGGCCGACGGCGAACTTCTGCACCTCGGGCCATTCATTCTGCTGACTGTAAAGGAGTCCGGTAGAAATCCAGGTGGAGAGAGAAAGTATGTGGAGCAGCCGCATGCGGGCCGATACTGGCATCCGTGACCGCGTCTGGCAAATCCCAACACGACGCCGGCCCTCGGGGCAAGGTTTGCGGTGGCAAAGGCTCTGGAAGCGGCTAAAGACACGGCCCACTTATCCGCACAACCATGCAACCGACGCCAGCCACTGCTCCCGAACATTCCGAATCCGAACTCCTGCAAATCCGCCGTGAAAAGCTCGACGCGCAGGTGAAGGCCGGATTGAACCCGTTCGGCAGCCGGTTTGACACGACGCATCAGCCCGGCGCGCTGAAGGCGGACTTCACCGAAGCGCTCGATGTGCGCGTGGCGGGCCGCATTCTTTCCCGTCGTGAGATGGGCAAGGCGACGTTCTTTGATCTCGGCGACATCAGCGGGCGCATGCAGTGCTATTTGAGCAAGGGCGATGTGGGTGACGAGGCCTATGCGCAGTTCATCCAGCTCGTGGACATCGGCGATTTCGTCGGCGTGGAAGGTTTCACCTTCATCACGAAGCGCGGGGAGAAATCCATCCACATCAAGAAGCTGACGCCGCTGTCGAAGGCGCTGCGTCCGCTGCCGGACAAGTGGCACGGCATCGCGGACAAGGAGATCAAATACCGCCAGCGTTACCTGGACCTCATTTCCAATGACCGCAGCCGCGAGATCTTCGTGACGCGCAGCAAGATGGTCGCGGCGATCCGCAACTACATGCAGGAACGCGGTTTCCTCGAAGTCGAAACGCCGATGATGCAGGACGTGCCCGGTGGAGCTGCCGCGAAGCCGTTTGAGACGTTTTTCCACGCGCTGAACCAGCCGATGTTCCTGCGCATCGCGCCGGAGCTGTTCCTGAAGCGGCTGCTGGTGGCCGGGTTCACGCAGATCTTTGAGTTGAACCGCAACTTCCGCAACGAAGGCATGAGCCGTCGTCACAATCCGGAGTTCACCATGCTGGAGGCCTACTGGGCCTACGCGGACTTCGAGAAGATGGCCGATCTGGTCGAAGGCATGATCTGCCACCTCGCGGAAACTTTCTGCGGCGGTTTGAAAATTGAGCACAAGGACGAGGACGGCAATGTGACGCGCACGATCAATCTCGATCGCCCATGGCGGCGTGTGCGCTACACGGATCTGCTGAAGGGCGTTGATCCGAAGTGGTATGAATACACGCCGGAGCAGCGCAAGGCGCGTGCGAAGGAGCTGGGTGTCGAGATCGGGCCGAACTTCGAGGACTACGAGGTCACTCAACATGTATTTGAGCGTCTGGTCGAGGCTCCGCAGTTCGATCCGCTCTATGTCACGCACTGCCCGAAAGAACTCGTGCCGCTGGCGAAGCAAAACGCGGAGGACGATTCCATCGTCGATGTGTATGAACTCATCATCAATGGCCAGGAGATCAGCCCCGGTTACTCCGAGCTGAACGACCCCATCGTCCAGCGCGAGCGCTTGGAGCATCAGGCCGGTGAAGAAACGCAGAAGATCGACGAAGAGTTCATCCTCGCCCTCGAACACGGCATGCCGCCCGCCGGTGGCATCGGCATCGGCATCGACCGCCTGATCATGATGCTCACTGGTGCCGAAGGCATCCGTGATGTGGTGCTCTTCCCGCAGTTGAAGCGGAAAGATTAAAATCATCTGGCTGTTCGATTCGCGAACGGGCAAACTGGCGGCGATGAAAATCATCGCCTTTGTCCTGTCGCTGTCATTGGCCGCCCACGTCGTCGCGGCATCACCAGAAATCGCCGCAACGGCAGTCAATGCGCTCGGGCTCGACCTGCACCGGCAGATGCCGAAGGCGGGGAACGTTTGCCTTTCGCCGTACTCGATCCAGTCAGCGCTGGGGATGACTTATCTCGGGGCGAGCGGCGCGACGCAGGAGGAGATGGCGCGGGTGCTGCATTTTCCAAAGGACAAGGAGGCGCTGGGAGAGTCCTTTGCGGCGCTGAATGAGGCTTTGGAAGAGGCACGGGAGAACTCGGCAAAGGAGGTGGAGCAGATGAAGAAATTTGGCGGTTCCGGCGAGGCGCTGAAGCTGCATGTGGCGAACCGTCTCTTTGGGCAGCAGGGCTATGAATTCCGCGAGACGTTCCTTTCGAGCGTGAAGAGCCATTTTGGAGCACCGATGGAGTTCATGAACTTCCTCAAGGACCACGCCGGAGCCACGCGGGAGATCAATGGCTGGGTGGAAAAGCAGACGCAGAAGCGCATTCGCGACTTGATCCCCGAAAACGGCCTCAGCAAGGAGACAAGGCTCGTTTTGGTGAACGCGCTGTATTTCAAAGCGGCGTGGGCGGACGACTTCAACGTGCAGGCGACAGCTCCGAAGCCATTTCATGTCAACGGAGCCAAAACGACCGCCGAAGTGCCAACAATGAGCAAACAGGAGCACATGCGGTATTTGAACGGAAGCGGCTTTCAGGCGGTGACGCTGCCGTATGCGGGCAATGACCTGCATTTTTTGCTCATCGTGCCAGATGACATCAATGGCGTATCAAACTTGGAGAAGAAGCTGACGCCGGAAACGCTGCTCGCGTGTGCAAAGGCAGATACTCGCGAGGTGATCCTGCATCTGCCAAAATTCAAGATCACACCGCCGACGGTGCCGCTCGGCGAGGTGCTGCAAAAGATGGGCATGACCACGGCCTTCGACAAACCGCAGGGAAGTGCCGACTTCGACGCGATGGCTCCGAAGAAGCCGGATGACTACCTCGCTATCTCCGAGGTCTTCCACAAGACATTCATCGAACTCAATGAAAAGGGCACGGAGGCCGCTGCGGCAACGGTGGTGGTGATGACCGATGCAGGGGCGGCAGCTCCAACCCAAAAACCCATCGAACTCAAAGCGGACCGTCCGTTCCTCTTTGCCATCCAGCATGTGGAGAGCGGCGCGTGCTTGTTTTTTGGGCGGGTGAATGATCCAATGTGATCACTTTTTTCCGTCGAGAAACTCAATCGCCTTCTTGAGCCATTCGCCTTTCGGCGGCTGATGGCCTTGGGCGGGGATGTTCATCAGCTCGACGGACTTGAAGCCTTCTTTTTTGAAGCCGTTCTCAAACACAGCGCTGGTGTTCTTGAGGTTGAAGTCCTTTTCGCCGGTGACGAGGACGTAGCGGCATTCGTTCTTGGCGTGAGCCATGATCTCGTCGTGCGGGATGTAGCGCATCTGGAAGACCTCGGTTTTGTCGAGACTGACGATGTCGGTGTAAAAATTGGTGCCCATGAAGGCGATGGTGCCGGTGAACATGTCGGCATAGGTGACGCCGAGCATGCTGGCGACGCGACCGCCGCCGGAGAAGCCGGAGACATAGACGCGCTGGTCGTCGATGTCATAAAGCTCGCGGAGGTTGTCGTTGGCATCGACGGCCATGCGCATGCGGGCGAAGACCTCGCGGTTGTTGCCGGAATTGTGCGCGCCGACGAAGATGAGCTTCTTGTCGGCCAGCACGGCCTCCCATTCGGGCGAGATGGACGGGGCGTTGCTCGGGCTGATCCAGATGAAGAGGCCGTGGGGATCGCCCTTCTTGTATTTCTTCGGCACGATGATGTCGAATTTCTCCATGCTGACATCGTAGGGCGGCGGCGTCTCAGCGGCGTGCATGCGCATTTTGAGCTGCTCGTTGTCAGAGACCTGAGGCGAAGTTTTGAAAGTGATCGGAGAGCGGACACCCGGCTTGATGGTGTCGGCGGCGGTGGCCAGAGCGGCAAAAAAGCTGAAAAGAAGGAAGAAGCGGGACATGGCGCGATCAAAGCGGGAGGTTTGACCGATGTCGATGCTGAAATGTGTAATCCGACGGCTGCGGGCGGCGTTCACGGGCGCATGAACCGCTGTTCCATCGCTCTCCTCGTCCTGCTTCTCGCGTCCTCCTTCGCCAAGGCTTCGGCGGACAGGCCAAACGTCATCTTCATCCTCGCAGACGACCTCGGTTACACGGATGTGGCCTGCTTTGGCTCGAAATACTACGAGACGCCGAACATCGACAAGCTGGCGTCGCAAGGGATGAAGCTGACGCGACATCACCACTGCCAGAACTGCCAGCCGACACGGGCGGCGTTGATGAGCGGGCAATATGCGCCGCGCACGGGAATCTATACCGTCGGTGGCATTGACCGTTTCGATTGGCAATCGCGTCCATTGCGCCCGGTGGACAACGCGCAGAATCTGCCGCTGGAGAAGATCACCATCGCCCAGACAATAAAGAAAGCGGGTTATGCGACGGGGATGTTTGGCAAATGGCACTTGGGCGAGAGCGGTGACCATCATCCAGGCAAGCGCGGCTTCGACGAGGCTATCTCATCGTCGGGCCAGCACTTCGACTTCAAAACCAATCCCAAGACGGAGTATCCCAAAGGGCAGTATCTGGCGGACTTCCTGACGGACAAGGCGGTGGATTTCATCCAGCGGCATAAGGACGCGCCGTTCTTCCTCTACCTGCCGCACTTCGGCGTGCATTCGCCGTATCAGGCGAAGCCGGAGCTAATCGCGAAGTTCAAGGACAAGGCTCCCGTCGGCGGGCATCACGATCCGACCTATGCGGCGATGATCGCGAGCGTGGATGAAAGCGTCGGCCGTGTGATGGCGACGCTGGATGAACTCAAACTGGCCGATAACACGGTGCTCATTTTCACCAGCGACAACGGCGGCGTGGGCGGTTACACGCGGGAGGGCATCAAAAAAGGCGGTGATACCACGGACAACGCTCCGCTGCGCAGCGGCAAGGGCAGCTTGTATGAAGGGGGGACGCGAGTGCCTCTCATAGTACGCTGGCCGGGCGTAACACAGGCCGGATCGAGCAGCGATGTGCCGACAATCCATGTGGATCTGTTTCCGACGTTTGCGGAACTCGGCAAGGCAGCTGTGCCGGAAGGCCAGCCGCTGGACGGTGAGAGCCTGGTGCCGTTGTTCCGTGATTCAGCGGCCAGTTTGAAGCGGGAGGCGATTTATCAGCATTTCCCCGGTTATCTCGGCGCGGGCGAAAACACCTGGCGCACAACTCCGGTGGGCTTGATCGAAGTCGGCGACTGGAAGCTGATGGAATTCTTCGAAGATGGCAGGCTGGAGCTGTACAACCTCAAGGATGACATCGGCGAGACGAAGAACCTCGCCACCGAGATGCCGGAAAAGGCGAAGGAACTGCATGCGAAGATGATCACATGGCGAGAGGAAATCAAAGCGCCGATGCCGACGAAGAACACGCCACAGACCAGTTCCGAACCCAAAAAGAAGGGCATAGGCAAAAAGAAGAAGCAGGCGGAGTGAGCGCGGCTCAGGCCTTGCGGGCGATGTAAACGAAGGCCGGCGGCAGATTGCGCCAGACGACACGGCTGGTTTCGACACCGTGGGTCATCTCATGCAGCAGGCCGCGAAAGCGCCGGCCACTGGGCAGTTGATGAAAGCCCCAGTAGGCGAAGGTGACGAAACAGCCGCCAGGGGCGAGGTGCGGGAGCACATTGCCAAGGATCGCCTCCTGCAGACCACGCGGGAAGGCCGTCCAAGGCAGGCCGCTGATGACGGTGTCGAACTTTTCGCCTGCGGCGAACACTTGGGTGAAGTCAAAATGCTGAGCGTCCGCGCACTCGAAGCGCAGCTTTTGAAAACGCGGGCGGAGCTGTTGCACGAAGGTGTCATTCAGCTCGATACCGAGGTATTCGGAGCTGTGCGGCATGGCATCGGCGATGGCTGTCGTGAACGCCCCTGTGCCTGGGCCGAGTTCGAGAATGCGCCGCGCCTGCCAGACGCCCGCAGCCTCCATCATGCGCTCCGCCAGCGCCGGGCTGGAAGGCGCCACCGCGCCGATGGTCTTCCAGTTGTGGCGGAGTTCTTTGATGAAGGTGGCGGCGGACATTCGGGGGCGGATGCTAGCGACTGAACGCCAGAGTGCGAGGGCTTTCGTGAACACTGTCAAACCGTGCGGCCAAGCACACGTCTTGCGATATTTTGTAACATTATTGTTAGGTTAGAACACTGATAATGAGATTTTTGAACAGGCCTTGAAGCACATGATCAAACATGGCCTGCCCGCATCATTCGGGCGGTAGATTCAACCAACCATGAAAAACATCCTCGCTGTTCCCTGTCTGGTCCTTGCTTTGTCCGCCACATCCTTGCTGTCCCAGTGTGCCAAACCTCAAACTGTGTACAATAAGCGCGGAGTGCCTGTG
Source organism: Prosthecobacter sp. (assembly GCF_034366625.1). NCBI lineage: Bacteria > Pseudomonadati > Verrucomicrobiota > Verrucomicrobiia > Verrucomicrobiales > Verrucomicrobiaceae > Prosthecobacter > Prosthecobacter sp. Next base: position 408,243 of record NZ_JAXMIH010000005.1, on the reverse strand, counting down.
GCGACCACGCAGGTCACGCCGCAAGGCTACGTCACCAGCCAGCGCATGGGTGACGCCACCGTGATCACACGCCGTCTGATCAACCGCGCCCTGACCAACGCGGACTGCGGCAAGGTGTATGAAGAGGTGACGCTTGTCTCGCCACGGGGCACCTCGGTGCAGCAGCGGGTCATTGTGCGCGCGCTGCCACGTCTGGAGCTGGAGAACATCACCAAGCGTTAGGTCGTGAGGCTTGACGGGCATGGTGCTTTGCGGCGAGACTTCGCGCCACACACGCCATGCCCTACCTCCTCGACGCGCTCGTCATCCTCGGTTACTTCGCCATCATCCTCGGCATCGGTCTCTCGCAGCGTAGCAAGAGCGGCAGTGTGGAGGGATTTACTCTCGGAGACCGCCAAATCGCCTGGTGGGCGGTGCTGGCATCGATCCTGGCGGCGGAGATCAGCGCGGCAACGTTTCTCGGCGCGCCGGAGTCCGGCTACAGTCGGCAGAACTGGAGCTACGCGCAGTTTGCCATCGGCACCGTGCTGGCGCGCATCATCGTGAGCTTCCTCTTCATTCCGATCTTTTACCGGCACGGCGTCATCTCCCTCTATGAGTTCCTGGAGACGCGTTTCGGACCGGTGACGCGGAAGTTTGCCTCCATCACCTTCATGTTCACCCGTGTGCTGGCGATGGGCACGCGGCTGTATGTCTCAGCCATCATCCTCGTGCTGGCCGTGGCGATGTGGCAGGGCGGCGCGGTGGATGCGAACACAAAATTCTGGCTCTACGCGGGCGCGGTGGTGGTCGTCACGCTGCTGACGGCGCTCTACACTTCGGTGGGCGGGATTCGGGCGGTGATCTGGACGGATTTCATCCAAGTGGGCGTGCTGGTGGCCTCGCTCGGCTTCACGATCCCGTATCTGCTGATGAAAATTCCCGGCGGCTGGGGCGCGGTGGTGGATGTGATCAAGGAACCCGTGTTCTTCGATTTTGCGAAGCCTGCGGAAACAGGCGCGTGGGCCTGGATCAAGAATGTCTTCACCAGCGAGTACACGATCTGGGCCGCCATCATTGGCAGCACCTTCGTGACGATGAGCACGCACGGCATCGACCAGGACACCGTTCAGCGCATGCTCACGGCCAAAAACCGCCGCCAAAGCGCCTTTGCGACGATTCTCTCCGGCATTGTCGATCTGCCGATCGTTTCGGCCTTCATCCTCATCGGCGTGCTGCTGAAGGCCTACTACCTGGCGCATCCGAACGCGGCGCTGCCGGTGGAAAGCCGTGAGGTCTTCCCCTTCTTCATCATGAATGAGATGCCCGCAGGCATGCGCGGCCTCGTCACGGCGGGCATCCTCGCCACGGCGATGGGATCGCTCAGCACGGCGCTCAACGCACTCGCCACCAGCCTGTCGCGCGATTTCATCCTGCCAAGACTGCCTGCGGACGCGCCGGACTCGAAGCGCATCTCGGTTCTGCGCTGGAGCACGGTGTTTTTCGCCTTCCTGATCATCATAGTGGGCATCTGGACGGCCTGGTTCATGGCGCACAATCCGAAGGTTGAAATTCTGCCGCTCGTTCTCGGCATTCTCGGCTTCACCTTCGGTTCGCTCCTCGGTGTGTTCCTGCTCGCCGTGCTCACAAAAACACGCGGCTGCGACACGGGCAACATCATCGCCATGGTCTGCGGCATCGTGGCCGTGCTGTTCCTCAGCAACGTGCTCGGCATTCAGACCAAGCTCGGCATCGATCAGCCCTTCGTGCTGTCCTTCCCCTGGCGCATCACTCTCGGCACGTTCGTGACCATTGGCGTGGCCATCTTGTTCAAGACACCCGACTCACGCCAGGCCTCGGCCCGCGCCATTGACGCAACACACGCCAAGGAATGATGGCACAAAAAAGCGCGGATCGTCTCCGATCCGCGCCTTTCTTGACTCTTTGACGATGCTTGACCGTCTTGACCTCGCTTACGAGTAGCTCGCCTGCTGGCCCTTGATGTCGCGCTTCTTGATCCACGGCATCAGGCCGCGCAGGCGGGCGCCAGTCTTCTCGATCGGGTGCTTCTCGCCTGCCTTGAGCAGCTTGTTGAACTTCTTGTAGCCGGTCTTGGTCTCACGGATCCATTCCTTGGCGAACTTGCCGGACTGGATGTCCTTGAGGGCTTCCTTCATGCGCTTCTTCACCGACTTGTCGATGATCTTCGGGCCGACTTTGACGTCGCCCCACTTGGCAGTTTCGGAGATGGAGAAACGCATGCCCGCGATGCCGGACTCGTTCATCAGATCGACGATGAGTTTCAATTCGTGCAAGCACTCGAAGTAGGCCATCTCAGGAGCGTAACCGGCTTCCACCAGCACCTCAAAGCCAGCCTGCACCAAGGCGCTGGCACCACCGCAAAGCACGGTCTGTTCACCGAAGAGGTCGGTTTCGGTTTCTTCCTTGAAGGTGGTCTCGAGCACACCGCCACGGGTGCCGCCGATGCCGTGCGCCCAGGCGAGAGCGATCTTCTTGGCCTGCTTGTCGGCGTTTTGATGGATGGCGATCAGGGCGGGAACGCCTTTGCCTTCCGTGTACTGACGGCGGACGATGTGGCCGGGGCCTTTCGGGGCCACCATGATGACGTTCACATCCGCAGGAATCTTGATCGTCTTGAAATGCACGGCGAAACCGTGGCTGAACAGCAGGGTCTTGCCCTTCTTCAGGTGCGGCTTGATGTCCGCATCGAAAACGCCGGCAATTTTGGTGTCCGGCACGGCCACGAAGATCACGTCAGCCAGTTTCACGGCCTCGGCGGTGTCATAGACCTTGAGGCCCTTTTCTTCGGCCACAGCGCGGCTCTTGCTGCCGGGATAGAGGCCGATGATGACATTGACGCCGCTCTCTTTGAGGTTCAGGGCGTGGGCGTGGCCTTGGGAGCCGAAGCCGATCACAGCGCAGGTCTTGCCTTTGAGCGGTGCAAGGCTGGCGTCTTTTTCAGTATAGATTTTCGCGGGCATATAGGTTCTGGTTTGAAGGGCGGCGATAGTGCTTCAAGGGGGGGGCGGGGTCAACCGGGTTTTTCCCGTCCGGCGCACGCTTTGATTGACCGCACCGGGGCCATGGGTAGTCTCCGCGCCTCCAATATGAAACCCACCATCGCCCTGCTCTGTGCCGCGCTCGCGGCTGCCACCGCCATTCAAGCCCAGGAGGTCAAGCCCGCACAGCCGGCCGCAGCCCCTGCCACCACCGCCGTTCCCATGGACAAAGTCAGCTACTTCATTGGCCGTAATTTCGGCGAACAGTTCAAAGGTCAGGGCATTGCCATTGATCTCACCGCCCTCACCGACGGCATCAAGTCCGGTCTCGCCGGTGAAAAGCCCAAGTACACCCAGGAAGAACTCATGGCCGCCATGCAGGCTTTTGAAGCCAGCATGCAGGCCAAGGCCGCTTCTCGCGGTCAGGAGTCCAAGGCGATCGGCGACAAATTCCTCGCGGACAACGGCAAGCGCAAAGGCGTGACCACCACCGCCAGCGGCCTGCAATACGAAATCGTCAAAGTCGGCGACGGACCCAAGCCCGCCGCCACCGACAAGGTCAACGTCCATTACCACGGCACCCTCATCGACGGCAAAGTGTTCGACAGCTCTGTCGAGCGCGGCATGCCCATCACTTTCGGCGTGCAGGAAGTCATCAAAGGCTGGACTGAAGCCCTTCAGCTCATGCCGGTCGGCTCCAAATGGAAGATCTTCATCCCGTCCCAGCTCGCTTACGGCGAGCAGGGCGCAGGTGGCGACATCGGCCCGAACGAAGCCCTCGTCTTCGAAGTCGAGCTGCTCGGCATCGTGAAGTAACTCACGTCATCATCATTCACACTGAAGGGCGATCCAAACCGGGTCGCCCTTTTTGTTTCCACATCACGCCGCTTATTTCGGCCCCGCGTGGATGATCATGAGCTTCTGCCAGATCTTACGTGACAAGCCCGTCGTCAGGCCCTCGATCTCATCCACCGTGCTCAACACCACCGCGTCATCCGAACGCTGCAAATACAGCGCCGCCAGCTTGCCCACCAGCGACAGCATCTCGCTGCAATAATCGAGGTAACGGATGAGTTGGTCCGGCGAGAGTTCGCTGCGAGGCGAGGAAGGCGTGGCAATCAGCACCCCTGCGGCACGCTGCGGATCCTTGGTGAGCTGATGCATGTCGATCACATGCGCCAGCGAGCGCAGTTCATGCAGCGCCTTCAGAATGCGCCGCCGCCGCATGCGAGTCTCTAGGCTGGCCAGGAAGAAGATGCCCGCGCCCACGAAGATGATGTCGTTGATCCCGGATTCCAGCACCTGAACAAACTCCAGCCAGGTGACCGAGCCCGGCTTCGGCTGAATCTTGAACGCAACGACGCTCATCGCGATTCCCGCCATGAGCAGCACCAGCAGCAGGCCGATCAAACAGCGAATCCAGAGCGAGCGGCGCCCTGTTTCACTCACCCGGTTCCTGGATTCGGCCGCGATGTCACATAGATGTCGCGAAACCTTGAAAAGCCCCGCCTGTGGGAAACGCTCGCCAACACGTTTGGAAAGCTGCTCCACCGTGGTGACCAGCAGTTCCGGGTTGAGTTGCGAATAGTTCGGCATGCTGGCGACCTCTATCTCACCAACGGCACCACCGCGAGGTAGATGTTGGTAGTGCCTTCGTGGGTCGAATAATAACTCACCAGCATGTTTTCGCCATCCTCCACGGCCTCCAAGTAGGCGCAATCACCACCAGCAGGCAGCTCGCAGTAAAGTGTCAGCTTCCCATCGGCAAAGGTGTAGATCATCGAGCCGAATCCTTCTTTGCCAGGCTTCGTGAAGCGTGAGAGCAGGTAGGTCACGCCCTTGAATACATGCACGCTGTGGCCGCTGAAGTGTGGCACACCCGCCGGGCGCGCCTTCCATTCGGCATAGGGCGGGTCCGACTCCAGCACCTGGGCCTGCGGGCTGCCGTATTTTTGGCGTAGGAAGGCCACCACATGATGATTCGGCTCAAAATACAGCGTCGTCTCACTCTCCCAGTTCCCCGCGCGGATCGTCGAGATCTTCTCCCACTTCACGCCATCGGCCGATTTCACAAAATGCACCTCGCGGCCCTTGCCGCCGCTCGTCTCGTCTTTTTTATGAGCGGTGGAGTAAAAGACACCGTCGTGGATGCACGGCTTCCACAGAATGAACTGCGGCTCGTAGATCTTCACCGCATCGCTCCATTTTTGGCCATCATCGGTGTACATGAGCCATGTCGTCAGCTCTTTGCCGTTCATCGACGGGCAGTACAGAAACAGCCGCTGATCCGTAACGACCATTTGCGGGTCGCGATCATCTTTGGCCACATCAAACTTGAACGTCTGCTGCCACTCCTTGCCATCCTTCGAGCGCAACACCAGCACGTCCGCCGTGGGTGAGTTGTGTCCGTCACCCGCACGAAAGGCGAGAAACAGCTCGCCTTTGAAGCGTCGCATCGCCGTGAAAGCGTTGTGTTTGCCGTTGGCGAAGACTTGGCGGACTTCCAGCGGTTTGACGAGGTCCTCGGCTGCTGCCGATGACAAGGCGCAGCAGGCCGCTGCGAGGATGATGTGTGTTGTTTTCATAAAAAAGGATCATTCAGGTGCCACATGTCTCACACGCAGATGCGCGAGATAAATGTTCGCCGGATTCTTGCCCACGCCGTTTGGTTGCGGGTACTCGTGAGAGGAATAATACGCCAGCAGCACCTCATCACCGCCCACACCATCCGCAAAGCTCTGATACGCACCATCACCACCGCTTGGCATGACCCACGGCTTCTCCACACCTTCCGCCGTCACCGTCCACACCTTGCACACCGATGGGAACCCCGTCGTTTTCTTCTCCGGCAGCGCACGTGCCGCCAGCAGGATGCCACCGCCCTTGGTGCGATGCAGCGCCGGTCCGCCAAAGTTCCACGCATCTGTCGCAAACGCCTTCCACGGTCCCTGCGGTGCTTTGCCAAGCACCACGATGCCTGGATTGCCATTGCGGATCGCGCTGACCAGCGTGCCGTCCGGCGTCCACGCCACATCCGCCTCATGGCCCCAGCCCGTGCCGCCCGCTTGATTCAGCGCGCTCGTCGGCCCCTCGCCATAAGTGTGCATGCCCTTGAACTTCACGCCGTCTTCCGAGCGAAACAAAATCAGCCCGAACGACCCCTTGCTGTCCTTCCCGTGAATGCCGCAGCGCCCCAGGCTGTAAAACGCCCCATCTGGGCCCTGGCGAATGCGAAACAGCCATTTCCGCTGCGAGGTGAATGTCAGGCGGCTGTCCGACCCCGGTTCCACAAACTCCGTCTCCAGCTCCTTCGGCTCGCTCCAGGTCAAACCGTCCGCCGACTGCGAGTAAAAGTCCTCCTTTGAGTGAAACACGAGCTGTACCTTGCCCTTGTTATCAAACACCAGCGGATCACGGCAATCATGATCACGCGTAAACGACGCCACCTTCTCCCACTTCGACAAATCCTTGGCCGCAGCACGAATCACCACGATGTCCGACTTCTCCGAGCCATGTCCTTCCCCGCTGCGGAATGTCACATAATAAAAGTCACCCACGCGTGCAATGCCCGGGAACCCGTTGTGCTTCCCATCCGCCCAGATCGACTGCACCCACACACTCTGCACATGCGCCTTCGGAAACGGGGCGATGTCTTGAGCATGCAACAATGAAACCAATGCCAGCACCGCGAAAATCGTTTTCATGCGCCATAAACGCCACTGCTCAGCCATTCTTCACCGGCAGCAGCAAATGCAGCTCCGTGAAACTGCGGTAAAACTCCATCGCAGGTCGTGTAGGATCGACTTCATGCTCAGCCGCCATCTGCGCAAAGAGCGGGCCGATTTGAGCGACGTTCTTCTGCCAGTCCTCCAGCTTGATGCGCGCACATGGACCGCCAGTGACTTCGACGACGTGCAAGCCGGCCACACGCTCCTCAAGTTCGCCATCCGAAACCAATCCGGCAAAGTATTCGCCCTCACGGATCAAGCCATAGGCTTTGCGGCCTTTGATCTTCCGCTTCGACTCGATCTCCTGCCATGCGGCGCGAATGCCTTCGGGGAAGGATTTCGCTTTCACGGTGATGAGCCGGAGCGGTGCCTGCTGGATGATCGTCGATTTCATGGAGCGCGAGTGTGTCGAAGACCACTCGCCTGTTTGTTATGGCGGGGTCGGATGGCTTGAAGACTGGCTTCGTGGAGTTCGACGCGCCAGGAAAAAGTGGCGAGTAGGCTGCGCCATACTCGCGCTCCGTCATTCCAAATCCTTCGTCACCACTTCCTCCGGCAACAACAACTCACTCGCATCCCTTGCCAGACACGGCGGCACAGTCATGAGGAAACGATTGCCAGCGCTGTGCTTGAAGCTCCAAAGCTTGCCGTCACCGCCTTCGGGAACGGGAACACTGAAGTAGCCCGGCTTGTCGGCAAAGGTGTGCGTCGTTTTGCCAGCGGGATCGAGCAGGAAGCCCTCACCCTCGCTGAAGCCGCCGATGATCTTCGTCCCCTTCGGCACATAGAAATACAAATGCCAGCGGCCATAGAGCTTCGCGGGCTGCTCCTGGCTGCTCACGACGGTCATCGGCATGCCGTCCTTCCAGGTGATGACCGTTCCCTGCCCGGCATCGCTGACTTCAATGCGATGCAGGCCACTGAAGGCCGTTTTGAGTTCGATGTCGTGGTCAGCCTTGTCCGGCGGAATCTCGAAGTGCGCCACCGCTTTGCTCTCTGCCTCAGCCAGCGGATAGAGATCAACCTTCGCGCTGCCACGCGTTGGATAAATGATCCCGGCCTTGCCGGTGAGCGTGATGCTTGCCGGCTCCCTCTCGATCCACGTCCAGAAATCGCGCACGCCGCGCAAATAGATGCCCGCATTGCCTTTCGGCACCTGCCCCAGCTTCAAAGCCGTTGCAGGAACGAGTTTGGAACTGAAGGCGACGGGCTCAAAGTCGAGCAGCTTGCGATTCGCGATGCCGTCACGGATGAACCCGGCGATTTGATCGGCGGTGAAGCCCTCATTCGACTTCCACGGATTCGTGGCCTCAGGATCGCTGTATTTGGCCAGCGCGGGCAGCGCAACGGACTTGTCACGGTTCGGCAGATCGCGCCACAGTGCCTTCACATGCACCATGCCGGTGTGACGGATGCGCCAGATGAAACGGAAGAGCTGCTCAAAGGTCGCCTGCCTTTCTTTGCCCTGCGCGGAGGCATAGTCATGATACAACTCGACGTAGCGCGTGTAGAGCGATAGATCATCGAGTCGTGCGCGAATCGAGGAGTCACGAGTCAAAGCGCGCGCTTCATTGAGCAGCCGATACATGCGGCCGAGGAGATCATCACTGAGCGCCTGACGCTTCGTGCCATCCAGCAGTGCATAGAATTTCGACATCGGTGCTTGTGCAGGACCGAAGGACTTGTCGAGAAAGTCGGTGATGAGCACTTCGACATTCTTCGCTTCCCTCACGTCCCACATCAGGCGGCTGGCCAGGTAGTAACCGAGCCCATTGGGGCCGAAGTTGTCGCTCGCCTCGGCAGACATGAAGCGTGCGCCACTTTCATGGAAGTGCGGAATGGTCTTGCGCAGATACTCGATGTTCCCGCCGCGCGCCGCGCCGGGCAGATCACGATCCCAAGTGTTCACGCTGTAGTATTCGCGGATGCCGAGCGTCTTCGCCTTCGCCTGCCATCCGGCCAGAAGCTGGTCCATCGTGTAGCCGCCACGGATGAAGCCGGTGGCGATGCCGATGACGACCTGCGGATGCGCCTCGATGGAAGGTGGCGGCGAATGCTCGTTGTAAGCATACATGCCGACGATGCGGCCCGGATGCTTAGTGTTCACCGCTTCCGCGACTTCATTCGCCAGCAGCAGTGCACGATCTGTGATGCTACCAATCTTCGCGCACTCCGCACACTCGCACCAGCCACCGCCATCGCTCGGTTCGTTGGAAATCGAGTCGAGCGCCGGATTTTTCACGAACTGGTCCAATGCGTCAGCCACAACGAGCTTCCGCAACTCCGCATTCGAGATGCAAAACTTGTTCCCCTTCCGCTCCCCATTCACGAGGCTCAGATACTCCGGGTGCTGTGCAAACTCAGCCTCATGGCGCTTCATGATGCCGTCGTAAGCATGGCCTGAACTCAGCGTGATGCCTGACGTGGCGCGATTGCGACGGCACCACTCGTCATAAACGTCGTTGCGCTCCTTGAGATAAGCAAAACCAGCCCAGATCTTCCGCACATGGTAGTCGGGCGATTCGGTGACATTCACGTCAATGATCAGCGTCGGCTGCTGCGGCACGATCTCCCACGTTTTGCCCGGAAAGAACTGCCGGAAGCCGATGCGGTGCAGAAAATCCCACACAGCATGCTCCACCGCCTGCGGCGTGTTGCCGAGGATAAGGAGGCGGTCCTTCGCGGAGCGCAGCGTGTAATTCTCGCGCTCGGTGATGGCATGCGGTGCCGTGTTGAGGCCAACGTACATGCCATGTGGCTCAGTCGAGGTTTCGATCGTGAAATCCGCACCCGTGATGCGCTTCAGCATGCCAGCGAGTTCGGCGCCAATGCTTTGCGTTTGCTCAGAAACGACGATGGGGACGAGCGCGCGCCCTTCCTTGGCGAGCGTGAAGGGTTCCGCATGAAGAAAAGCCGTCAATGCGAGTGCAGAGAGAAGGACGCGGATCATGATGAACCAACGCTGATCACAAGCCGCCAGTTGCGGCGCAACTGGACTACTTCCCGCTGCTCCACTTCGCGGCGTTGATGAGGAGCTGCCGGTAGGGCTTCAGATCATGCACGCGGGCGTCGTGACCGAGAGCGATGCCGACGATCTTCGCTTTCGGATGTTCGGTGAGCCAAATGCTCGGATGCGAGACCTTGTATTTGTCGCTCGGGCTAGTTTCGGCGAGAACGGTGATCTTGGCTGTGCCGGGCGGTGTTTTGTCGGGCTCGGCGTTCACATAATACAGTTCATCTTCGACGGTGAAGGTGTCTGGCACGCCCTCCATGACTTCATGACTTTTGACCTTCTTGACCTCAAAAGGATGGATCTTGTCATGCCCGCGTGCGCCACCACCGACGATCTGAGCGTTCAGCTCCGGCCAGCCCGAAAAGCCATACCAGGTGCCGGGGTGCAGCATGACGATGCCTTTGCCCGCAGCGGCGAAGTCGAAGAGGGCTTTGCGGTAGGCGGTGGTGTCGAAAAATTTGCGGTTCACGCTGATGATGGCGGCGTCGGCATTGGCGAGTTCGGCGGCGGCCTGGTCGCGGTCTTCGGTGTAATGGACGGAGAAGCCGGCGGCTTTGAGCGTGGCGACATCGGTGGTGCCGAAGAAGTCTTTGAAGTTATGCGAGCTGCCGCCGCCGATGACGAGGACGCGGGTTTTGCCAGCTTCCCAATTTGCGGGTGATGCTGGAACGAGCGGGCCGTCGCCGGGGCCGCCGGTTTTGGGAGCGTCTTCGGGCTTCATGTTCGCGGCGGCGTCATTCTTGGCTTTGCCCTTTCCTTTGCCTTTCGCGGGAGGTGGTGGGCGCTTGGAGGCGTCGGCACTACCAGCGCCAGGGCCCTTGCCTTCGATGTCTGCGGTGATGGCGGCGATGACGGGCGCGGTTTTGTTTCCAGCCGGGCTTTCGAGGATGAGGGTCTTCACGATGCCTTTCTTCGTGAGTTCCAGCGTGAGCAGGCGCATCTGCTGGCCGTCGGTCAGCTCTTCCTCGACGAATTTGGAGCCGGGCACCTCGGTCGGACGGATGTAATCGGAGAAGTGGATGCCATTGAGCAGGGTGAACTCCTCTTTCTCACCGCTGTCATAAACGACGGTGGCTTTGAGCGCGGGCTCTTCCTCACGCACGGCAGGCCAGCCCCAACCCGAGATGCCGCTGAGCAGTTGCAGGCGCTTGGCGGCGACGTTGACGGTCACCTCGACCTTGGCGGGGTAGGTATCACTCTGGCTTTTTGGAGGCCCGCCTTTGAGGACGATGAAATTCGCACCCGTGGCGCTTTTGGCAGGATCTTGGATGAAGAAGGGCACCCCTTGGATTTTCGCGATGCCGAACTTGTTGAGGCGCACCTGACCTTGGTTGGCTGCAGGTCCGGCGAAGACGCCTTCGCGGCTGTCGGCGGTGAAGGCATCGGCGAGGTGGAGGATGCGGAACTGCTTCATCGCATCGCCGCAGATGAAGGCGAGGACATCACGCATCGCATCGGGGCCGAGCGCGTCCAAACCTTCCGGCATGAGGCTGCGGCGGGTGTTTTCGCGTTTGTCGATGTCGCTCTTCGCGATCTCGCGCACGCCGACCTGCGTGGCGAGCGTGACGGTGGCGCTGTTTTCACTGGTGACGACGCCGACGAGCACCTCGCCCTTTTTCGTGGTCACATTGAAGGCCCAGAAGCTCGGATCGACCTCGCGGTTCGGATCGGCGATGTGGATGAGCAACTCGGCCGGTCCATGCGCTCCCATGCCATCCAAAGGCGGGCCGACGGCGACGCCGATGTCGCCCAGCTTGTGGCAGACGGCACAGGCAGCGGTGAAGAGCATTTTGCCCTGCGCGGCGTTTCCGGGCTTCTCGACCTCCGGCACCAGTTTGGCGATGATGGCATCCTTCGCGGCATTGTTGACCTTGAAGAGGTCGTTCGCCCGTTTGGCGATGGGTTTGTTCGGATGCGAGCGCAGGCGTGCGACATCGCCGGGGGCAAAAATCGTGCGGTCGATGCTGCCGGCCTTCACCGCATCGAGAAGGGCGCCCGTGGCCTCCGGCCTCTTCAAAATGGCCTCGAATGCCATCTGTTGGAGTCTAGGCTTTAGCCGACTTAATGACGCAACAAGCGGCCCCACGTCCCCTTTCTCGTTCATCGCTTCGATGATGGCGATCTGGAGAGCTTCGGGGCTCCCAGAGTCGCCTAAAGGCTGGACTCCAACCTCCGTGCTCGCACCGCCAACAGCGATGAGACCTTTGGCGGCGTTGATGCGAGCCTCGACAGGCGCGGCGTTGTTAGAAAGCGTGGTGCTGAGGCTGGCGACTTGAACCTTCATAACTTCGGCCATCTCGCCCTTCGTGTCCCACTTCGCGACGAGCGGCAGCGCGAGGGCGCTGGTGGCGGGATTGGCGAGGAGTTTCTGCAACGGCTGTTTCAGCGCAGGGGTCGCAGGCAAGCTTATGCCCGTTTGTTGGGCGAGGGCTTGGAGAATGACTAGCTTAATCGGGTCGGCACTTGCCGGCTTGTCCACGAGCATAATGGCGAGCTTTGCGACAGCATCTCCGACGTTTTTATCACCGATGCGCTGCGCAAGAATGGAAGCCACCTGTGCCAGTGATGCGTCACCACTGTCGAGAATCGCAGAAATCGCATCACCGGGATACATGGATAGAGCAGCCACTGCTGCGGACTTCTGGAAGTCCTCAGACAGCTTGGGCCAAGCTGAAACAACGGCGCTGGTGGCATAGGCGCTGTTTCGGCGGGCCATCTCATGCGTAGCGCTCGCGGGCACATTACAACTGGCGAGGGCGCGCAGTGCTGCGACCCGCACCTGCGCATCGCTGTCATTTAGTAGCCCATAGACCGCCTTGTCCCCATCTGAACCGGTGACGAAATTGAGGGTAATTCCTTCGCCTTGGCCAAATGTATAGCGTTCGGCGAGAAGGGCCGCATTGCGGCGGACAATGGGGTCTTTGTCATGCAGAAGCGTCGTCCAGCCGAGCATCAGCAGGTTGTCGCGCATTCCGATAACCCCCAAAGCCGCGATACGCGACTCGGCAGTCTTGGCATGGTCGAGCGCGAGCGCGAGGAGCGATTTGTAACCGAAGTTCTTCTCCATCATCACCGCATACTCCTCCATTTCACCTTCCAACCATTTGCGATTGCGTGGCGGCAGAGGGTTCGGCAGTCCGATGAGCGATCGCGATGCGGCCATGCGAACATGAGGACTTTGGTGTTCGAGGGCTTTCAACAAGTGAGTCACGCTTGTCTTGTCCAACACCGGCACCTCCACCTTCTTCGCCTCCTTGTGCTGCACCTTCCAGATGCGGCCGTAGTAGTGGTCGCGGTCGGGGCGGACGGCGGCGTTGGCGGGGCCGTGGGTGGGGCCGCGGGTGTCGTTGTGGATGATGGCCTGATTGCAGAAATCGACGACGTAGAGCGCACCATCGGGGCCGACGCGCACTTCGATGGGACGGAACCAGAGGTTCTTGCTGCGGATGAACTCGGTCTGCTCGCGGCCGGGCTCACGCTTCGCTTTGTAGGTGACGCCATCGGGCTCGACCATGAAGTGGCTGACGATGTTCAGCGTGGGCTCGGTGGTGAAGTAGCCGTAGTTCCACTTCGCGGGCCACGCGCCTCCTTCATAGATGGCGCAACCGGCGGCGGCTGTGTAGCTGCCGACCTGGTCGATCTGCACATAGGCCTGCTGCTCCCAATGCATGGCCGGATAGGTGGGCTCGCGCGGCAGGAGGCCGTTCGTGCCGCTGACGCCAGGCAGCTTGCCTTTGGCGAGGACGTATTCCGGCAGCACGACGTGGATGAAGTGGTTGCCGCTCGTGGGCTGGGTGTAGAAAACCTGGCCGTCGCTGGTGATGTCGAGGCCCCAGGTGTTGCCGCCACGGCTGGCGTATTGCTCGAAAGCGCTGCCGTCCGGCTTGAAGCGCACGACACCGGCTCCGATAGGGCCGAAGCCCTTGCTGCCATCGCCGGATTTCACGTCGTCAGTACTGGAGTAGCCGTGTGTGGCATACACCCAGCCATCAAGGCCCCAGCGCATGTTGTTGATGACGGCGTGCGTGTCGCGATTGCCGAGGTTGGTGTAGAGCTTGGTGCGCTTGTCGGCCTTGTCGTCGCCGTTCGTGTCCTCGAAGAACCACACATCCGGCGCAGCGCAGACGATGACGCCGTTTTTGTAAAACACGCTGCTCGTGGCGAGCTCGATCTCGTCGGCAAAGACCTGTTTCTTGTCCATGACGCCGTCGCCATTCGTGTCGGAGAGGATGCTGACGCGGTCGAGCGGTTTGCGGTCATGCTGGCCGGGTTTGACGGCACCGCTGTCCTTCCAGGCATCGACATTGGCCTGACGCAGACCGTTCGGATACTCCGGCGTCTCGACGACCCACAGGCGGCCTTTTTCATCCCAGTCGATGTTCATGGGCTTGTTGATGAGCGGCTCGGAGGCAACCAGTGTCAGGTCGAATTCGGGATGCACTTCGAGTTGCTTCGGCATCTCCTCAGGACGTGGCACGCCGCCTTCGGCGTAACGCAGCGCCTCGCCGAGTTCAGTGGGGAGGCAGAGTTCGTCGATGTTTTCACGCTTACCAGCCCAGGCGATGCCACGCAGGATGGCGGTGCGGATGCCGTTGTGGCTGAAGTTCCGGTGATAATGGCCGGGGATGCAGGTGAAGGCGCGGTAGTAATTCCCAGCGATGCCTGGCAGGGAGTCCAGCGACTTCACGCCACCTTGGTTGGAAACGCCCTCATAAGTCCACATCTGCGGCTGGATGTCGTAAATATTGACCGCCTTCTTCTTCGCCACGGCCTCGGCGGCCCGCTGCTGAGCTTCTTTGTTGCCGCCTTTGATCTGCGGGGTGTTCGGCGTGTAGGCGGCGGCGAGGATCTTGGCCTCGGGGAGGAGGTCCATGTCGTAGTAGATCTCGTCGTCGATGTCGAAGTTGGAGATGTCCTTCGTGATCGGATTTTCGTGATCAGTGAAGTAGAGGCTCATAGGGGCCTCCAGCCACTTCGTCTGCCCGAAATGCCAGGAGCCGCCGATGATCGTCTTGAACCAATCATGGTCCTTCGACACCGCCGCCGCGTGGATGACGACCAAACCGCCGCCGCGAGCCAGGAACTCCATCAGGTTTTTCCGCTCGTCACCGATCTTGATGTTTCCCGCTTCCTGCGCGTGGAGGATGAGCACGTCGGTCTTGTCGAGCTGCTCCTTGGTCGGGAATTCCAGGCTGCCATCGGCCTTGGCACCGCGTTCATTGAGCATGGGCACCCATTCCTTTAAAAACTGTGGGAAGTCATGCGCGCCAGGCCCGTGGGATTTCTTTCCCGCGCGGATGAAGATGCGCAGAGGCTCGGCGGCGAAAGCTGAAAGCTGAAAGCTGAAAGCTGAAATGACGGCAAGGCAGAGGAGGAGACGCTTCATGGCTGGGCGGTTTTTTCTTGTTGAATGATCTTGGTGAGAGCGATGACGTCGAGCTGGTCTTTCTCGCGGCGGGAATTGGCTTTGCAGTGGATGAGGTCCTCGGGGCTGAGGTAAGGAATGCGAGCGGTTCCGTGCTCGATGAAGCGCATGCGAGGCTGGAAGTCTTTCCAGCCGAGGCCGCGCAAGCGTGTGAAAATATCGAGTTCGAAGTCCTCACCAAGCCGCACGGCACCTTCCTCGGGTGTGAAATCGGCAATGGACAGCTCACGCGCCCAGCCTTCGCCCCAAGCACGCAAGACGGCGAGCATGCGCTCCAGATTGGCGGGAGACTCATCGACAATGATGTCAGCGTCGAGGGTGAGACGCGGGTAGCCATTGAAGATAACCGCCAGTCCACCCACGACGGCATAATCAACCCGTGCCGTGCTGAGCGCGTCCAACAACTTTCCGTACTGGGAAAGGCTCTGTGTCTGTTCCTCGGAGTCCGTCATGACCGATGGTTTGGGCGAGGAAACGCTGCATGTCCTCGAGCTGGCGCAGCCGATCCGACGCCGTGGACACGCGACCGACCGCCTTGCGGATCGGCTGCTGCATGGGGTCTGGCTTTGTCGGCATGAGAGAACATAAAGGCGCGCGATTGGTTTGTCAGCATCGCATTGCAAATCGGATGCTAGCGGAACCAACGCGTGCTGTGAAGCCCGTTTTCGCACGGCGCACTATCGGAAATGCACATGAAGCTCAGAGCTTCATTGTTTTCGATCCCGCCTTGTCCTTCGATGCGGCTTTCAATCCGGTGAGCGTCTGCGCATCCGGCTTGTCTTTGCCGATCTTTACGGTGAAGGAGCCTGCGGCATACACCGGCGGCTGGAAGCGGCTGCTTTGGGCGCGAATCGTGTACAAGATTTCGCCATTCGATTCAGCGATGACCTGGATCACGGGACGTTCCGCGCCTTCAATCACGAGGTCTGGCAACCAGGCGACGGGGATGCGACCATCGTTGTCATCGCTGTTCACGTTGATCGGCCAGCCGGGGAATTGTTTGCCTTCGGAGAAGCGCGGCCAGCACTCGAAGGTGACTTGATTGGACTTCTTGTTGAAGCGCACGAGGCCGTAGCCGTCGGCGCGTTTTTTCTCATCCTGCACATCCTCGGGATTCGCGTAAGCGATGATGGACATCAAATTGCCGAGGCCGTCTTTGAAATCGCCGGTCCATGGCAACGGACTGCCTGCGACGGGATTCGCACCGGGCTGCTCGTCCTTTGGATGCCACCAGCGGCCGTAGATCGTGTTCACGAGCGCCGGGCTGGTGAAGCCGTAGGGGCCGTCGCCAAACGCGTCGATGCCATGCTTCATCGAGACGGCGAGATGCTGGTCGCCGCAGAGATGCGTGGCGCGTGCGCGGCGGATTTCGCGCAGTGCTGCGTTGCGACCCGTTTGCGGCCAGCCGTTGCAGTCGAGATCGGCGAGCAGGCGGTTGTCGGGGCTGCCATGCAGATGCACCGCGCCGCAGAAGGCAGTGGCGGAGAGCACGCATTTCATCTCCGCACCGGTCCAATCCTGCGTCCACTGGCCGAGGAACTTCATCTGGCGCTCACCGAGTAGTTGCAGGCCTGGCAGGTCGATGGTTTTGGGATCGTACTTCTCGTCGTTGATGTGATCGGGACGCGGTCCCATCTGTGGTATTTTTCCCGCCGGTCCCGATTTGAATTTGCGATCCTCGAGAATCGCGAAATCGACACCGCCGACGCGCATGCGTGTGAAGTACACCGTGATGCCGCGATCCACCGGCGCAGGATCGACCGGATCAGGCAAATGCCAGGATTGCGCACGCTGCACCTGGTTCACATACTCGACTGGATAGCGATAACCGCCGTCCGCATCGCCCGAAATAGTCGAACGCTTGCCGTTCTCGCCCCAAAGATTGCCGTGGCCCACATCGTGGTCGTCAGGAATGCAGATCGTCGGGCGATCTTTCATCACATCGCGAAATTGCAGACCGAACTCCAACCATCCCGCCGTGTGTTCGGTGTGCTGGTAGGTCTGATCACCGGCGAAGAAGAGCACATCGGGATTCTGCGCGATGAGATGCTGCACGATCTCCGGCCTGCCGCCCTTCGTGCGCGCGGAGTTGCAGGACATGTTCGCGATGACGATTTCGGCCTGGTCGATGGGATCACGTCGAATCGTGCCTGCAAACATCGCCTTCTCACCGTGGCGCACGCGGTAAGGCACGGTTTGCGTGTTGTCCCAGTCCTCGACGCGGAAATGCGCGTCCCAGCCCGGATAATGCACCTCCGCCTTCGCCACTTCCTTCCATTCGCCGTCACGTTTCAGTTCCAAGCGAGCTTCGCGAGCCTCGTCCGGCTTCAAGGGGAACAACTGCGCGGAAACCTTCAACACGCCGCGATCATGCGTGTAGATGGCAAAGCACACGACCTGGTCACGCGGCACGTTCAGATCCACAATCGGTCCCTGATTGCCCTTGGCCTTGCCTTTGCCCTTCGCTTTCCCTTTGGCGTCCGGATTCGCTGTCGGAGCCGCAGCCACCGCACGATTCCACCATTGGCCCGTGGTTTGCGAATCCAGCATCGGAAACTCAGTCCCAAACGGCGGCGTGGCATTTTGCGCAGGCAGAATCTGCGTTGCGGCGGCGACGGCGGGAACGGACTTGAGGAAGGTACGGCGTTTCATGGGTCAGGGAAATGGAACCGAGTTAACGTCGGGCATTCCTCCATATTCCACCGCGTTGACGCGATGTGTCCATCCCCGTCCTCGGGGCAAAATCACCAAACTACTTTTCCGTCATTTCGGCTGCGTGGCCGGAGCTGCAGGTGCAGGCGTTGCAGTCGGGGCAGGTGCTGGAGCAGCGGCCTTGGGAGCTTCGGGGGCCTTGGCGGGCTCGGACTTGGCCGGGGCAGGTGCCTTGGCAGGTTCAGCAGCTTTGGCAGGTGTTGTGGCGGCTGGAGCAGCGGCTTTCTTGTCGTCGGTCTTCGGCGTTTCGGCGGCTTTGGCAGGCTCAGCAGCGGGAGTAACTGCCACAGGAGCAGCGGGGGCAGGTTTGGCGTCGCCGAAGATTTTTTCGCTCTTGCCGCCGTTCTGGTTGCGGCTGACGAGGACGGCGAGCAGCAATGTGAGGCCGAACAGGATGATGGCCAGATATACCGTGAACTTTTGCAGCACGTTGGTGGTTTGCGCACCCCAGACCTGGCTGGCGGCGGCGTCGCCGAAGGAGGCACCGAGGCCTTCCTGACGCGGGCGCTGCATGAGCACGACGAGGATGAGCAGAAGGCTGACGATGACTTCGACTGCGGTGAGAATGCCAATAAAGATGTCCATAAAAAGGGGCGCGAATATGGGGGCACTTCCCGGCTTGGCAAGGGGTAGTTCGGGCTGTTCCAGATGCCTGACTGGCCTGACTCGACCCCCAGGGGCTAGAAATGAGGTTGAACGCGGCCCGGGCGGCTCCAAGTGTCACGGTTCATGTCCGACCTCAAAGAACACCTGACCCAGCGCTGCCAGTTCGTGGATGCGGCGCTCGAACGTTTCATCCCGAGCGCGGAAACGCGGCCGGTGACGCTCCACAAGGCGATGCGGCACAGTGTTTTCGCCGGCGGCAAACGTCTGCGGCCAATCCTGTGCCTTGCGGCGGCGGAAGCGTGTGGCGGTTCGGTGGATGATGCGATCTTCAACGCCTGCGCGACGGAGTGTCTGCACACCTACTCGCTGATTCATGATGATCTGCCCTGCATGGACGACGATGACATGCGCCGTGGCGTGCCGACCTGCCACAAGGTCTATGGCGAGGCGATGGCGCTGCTCGCGGGAGATGCGCTGCAAGCGCTGGCGTTTGAACTGGTGACGAAAACGCCCGCCACTTCGAATCATACCACGGCGTCGATGGTGCTCGAACTCGCTCGCACCGCAGGCAGTCTCCATCTCGTGGGCGGACAGGTGGCGGATTTGGAAGGCGAGGGCAAAAAACTGCCACTGGAGGATCTGCGCTTCATTCATGAAGGCAAAACGGCCGCGCTGCTCACCACCAGTGTGAAACTCGGTGCCATGAGCGCCAACGCGAGCGCGACACAGATGCAGGCGCTGCATGATTTCGGCATGGCGACGGGCCTGGCCTTTCAAATCATCGACGACATCCTCGATGTGACGCAGACGAGTGAAAAACTTGGCAAGAGCGCCGGGAAGGACATCGCGGCCGAAAAAAGCACTTATCCGGCGCTGATGGGTCTGGAGGCTTCTCGAGTTGAAGCGCATCGCCTCACCGAGGCTTCGCATCATGCCCTGGATGTATTTGGTGATGCCTCAACACGGTTGCGTCAGCTCTCGGATTACCTGCTGAACCGGGATTATTGAGCTTGAGCTCGAAACAGATTCTCCACTTCCGCTCCTGCTTTCTCCGGCGGACCAAAGTTCATCAGCAGCGTGGAGCCATCGCCCTGCACGATGCGAAAACCGAGGAGACGCTTGCCGCCGGGTTCGATCTGCATGTCGAGCTGGGTGAGGTATTTCTTGATGAGCAGCGGCCGCGGAATCATGGCGACGGTGACGAAGGTCTTCTCCTGCTGCGTGATCTTGAGTGTGAAGTTCTTCGTGAGCGATTCGGCGTCCATCTCGCGGCCGCTGAGAAATTTCATCCACATGCGCACGCGGCTGTCATCCGGCTTCAAGGTCTGCCAGGGTGCGGACGCATTCTCTTTGAGGCGTACCGTTTCCTTGTCGAAGACGAGAATGGTCGTGGCAGGTGATCCCAGCTCCCAACGGAAACGACCGTCGGCCATGCGCCAGAAGCGGCCGCTGGCGCTCACGGGTTCTTTGAGTGCGGGCGTGGTGCGCGTCTGCTGGAAGGTCACCTTGATGCTGCCGCTGTCCTTTTGCGCAGCGATCCAGTCGCGAAACACCGGCGGAATCACCGCCGCCTCCGGTGCCGCGAGAACCGTGAGCGTCGGTAAAACAAGGAGCGCCAAAATGAGGTGCGGGCGTATCACATTCATAGCCAGACACCAGAATCGCCCCACTCTCAAGCGCACAGCATCGCAGAGGTCATGATTTCCCCTTGCCCCACCGTGCAAACCGTGTTCTCTCAACTTTCAAATCAACCCACCAATTCACATACAATGAACGAGCGTCGCGTCGTCATCACCGGCATGGGAGTCGTCTCCCCGAACGGCAACACCAAGGAAGAGTTCTGGAAGAGCCTCCTCGCCGGCAAGAGCGGCATCCGTCGCATCCAGTCGATGGACACCGAAAAATACGACTGCAAGATCGCGGGCGAAGTGGTGGACTTTGATCCCACCAAGTTCTTCAACAACCACAAGGACGCACGCCGTGCCGACCGCTACTTCCAGTTCGCCATGGCGGCCTCGAAAATGGCCGCGAAGGACGCTGGTTTGAATCCCGACAGCCTCGATCCACATCGGGTGGGCGTCATGGTCGGCAGCGGCATCGGTGGTCTTGGCACCCTTGAGACTCAGTATGAGATCTTGCTGACGAAATCACCCTCCCGCGTGTCGCCGTTCATCATCCCGATGATGATCTCGAACATCGCCAGCGGCATGATCGCGGCGGAATACGGCTTCATGGGCCCGAACATGGCCATCGTCACCGCCTGCGCGACCTCGAACAACAACATCGGTGAAGCCTGGCGCATGATTAAGTTCGGCGATGCTGACGCCATGATCTGCGGCGGTGCCGAGGCCTCCATCCGGCCCTGTGGTCTGGCCGGATTTGCCAACATGAAGGCTCTCAGTTTGCGTAATGACGAGCCTGAGCGTGCCTCCCGTCCGTGGGACAAAGACCGCGACGGTTTCGTGATGGGCGAGGGCGCTGGCGTCGTCGTGATCGAAGAGCTGGAGCACGCCAGGAGGCGCGGCGCGACGATTTACGCCGAACTGGCCGGTTACGGCACCACGGCGGACGCCTACCACCTCACCTCGCCGCATCCCGAAGGCCTCGGCGCTGCCAAGTGCATGGAAATGGCCCTGCGCCACGCCAAGCTGAACACGACGGACGTGCAATACATCAACGCGCATGCCACCTCGACCCCGGTCGGCGATTTGTGCGAACTGCGTGCCATCAAGCGCGTGTTTGGTGATTACGCCAAGAGCGGCAACGGCCTGCTCGTCTCCGGCACCAAGTCGATGACCGGTCACTTGCTCGGTGCTGCCGGTGGTGTCGAACTCGTCGCCTCCATCTACGCCATCCAGGACCAGATCGTCCCACCCACGATCAATGTCGAAAATCTCGATCCAGAAGTGGACGTGGACGTCGTGCCGAACACCGCACGTCCCGCGAAAGTGAACGCCGTGCTGAGCAACTCCTTCGGCTTCGGCGGCCACAACGCCGCGCTGCTGATCAAGAAGTTCGAGGGTTGATCACTGGCTTTATCGAAGGCTGTTAACGCGAGACCTGGAGTTCCAGGTTCTTCGCGTTTTCGCCGACTTCGAGGTTCCAATCGCCTGCGCCGGGCTTCTGTTCCTTCGTAGTCACCGTTCCATCGGCCGTTTCGAGACCGGGGATATCGGCGGCGCTGTAGCTGACGGTGAGTTTCACTTTGCCTAGCACGGGACCGGTTTTTTCATCGAGCTTGAACTTGCCACCCATCACGCGAGCGCAGGCGACGGGTGCCGAGGAATCTTCGGGCGTGAAGATCACGCTGCCCCAGCTCACGGGTTTGCCGTTCACGGTGACTTTACCGTCGATCGCCGTGCGTTTGGCGGGTTTGAGGAAACCTTGATTGCGAAGCCAGTCGCGCAGATGGCCGCTCCAACTGCCGATGACGGGATCGCCGAGAAACAGGCCGACACCGTGCGGACCAGGACGGTAGATGTGCAGTTCGGCGGGGATTTTGTTCTTGCGACAGGCGAGGTAGAAGTTCACAGCGTTTTCGGCGGGCACGGCGGTGTCTTCATCTGTCTGGAAGATGAAAATCGGCGGGGTGTTGGCAGTGACGCGGGTTTCAGTGCTGACGTGCTTGGCGAGTTCGTCGGTGTCATTCGGGCCAAGCAAGTTTTTGCGCGAGCCTTTGTGGCCGTAGCCCTCGATCATCGAGATCACGGGATATGTCGGCGCGGCGACATCGGGACGGGCGCTGACTTGATCCACGGCATCGTTCGTCATGCCAGCGGGCTTTTCATCGAACATCGTGGCCGCCATGGAGGTGAGATGCCCCCCAGCGGAGAAACCGATGATGCCGATGCGCTGCGGATCAATGCCGTACTGCTGCGCATTTGCCCGCACATGGCGAATGGCACGCTGCACGTCGATGAGCTGTGTTGGAAAGTGGTAACCCTGACTGCCAAGGCGATAATGCAGCACGAACGCGGACACACCGAGGCCATTGAACCACTTCGCCACCTGCACGCCTTCATGATCGGCTGCCAGGCCACCGTAACCGCCACCAGGACACACGACAAAGGCCGCACCATTCGCTTTCTCCTTCGCCGCAGGCCAGACATAGACGAAGGGCTGGTCTTTGTCCTCATTCCCTTTCGCACCCGGTGCGCCATCGGGCCAGAGGCGGACTTTGGCAGGCTCGGCGTGAGCGATGGTGGTGAAAAAGAGGGCGGCGGTGAAAAGAGAAAGCTTGTTCATGGGCTGGGAGTTCTGTTAATCCTGTCATTCCAACCCGTTCTTTCATCCACCATGATCACTCGTCGTCATTTTCTTTCCACCAGCCTCGGCGCTCTCAGCGTTTCCACCCTGCCTGCCATTGAGCCGATCAAGCGTCCCGGCAAAAGCCGCATGCAGCTCGGTGTGGCCGCGTACAGCTTCCGCGAGTACTTCCAGTGGATGCGTGACAAGGAGCAAAAGCCCAAGGGCGACCGCAACGCATGGAGCATTCTTGATTTCGTCGATTGGTGCGGCGACAACGGTGTTCCCGGTGCCGAGGTGACGAGCTACTTCTTTCCGCCCGAGGTCGATGAAGCCTTCCTGCTCGAAGTGAAGCGCCGCGCCTATCTACGTGGCGTGCAGCTCGCCGGAACTGCTGTGGGCAACAACTTCGCTTTGCCAAAGGGCGAAAAGCTGAACGAACAGATCGCCTACACGAAGAAGTGGATCGATTACTCCGCGATCATGGGAGCACCGCACATTCGCGTCTTCGCCGGAGCGAAGCCAAAAGACCTCACGGAAGAAGAGGCGGTGGCGAACTGCCAGGAGGCTTATCAGGAGTGCCTTGATTACGCAGCGAAGAAGGGTGTCTTCCTCGGCCTGGAAAACCACGGCGGCATCGTCGCTTTGCCCGACAACCTCATCAAGATGGTGCAGACCGCAAAAAGCCCCTGGGCCGGCATCAATCTCGACAGCGGCAACTTCCACACCGCCGATCCCTATGCGGACCTCGCGAAGATCGCGCCCTATGCCGTCAACGTGCAGCTCAAAATGGAGATCAAACGCGAAGGCGCGAAGGAAGCCGAGCCCAGCGACGTGAAGCGCGTGATCCAGATCATGCGCGACGCGAACTACCAGGGCTGGTTCACACTCGAATTCGAGACGAAAGAAGATCCGTTCGTTAAGGTGCCGGAGATTTGTGTCATGCTGCGCCCTTTGTTGGGTTAAGCGGAGACGCATAAGTCTGGATTTTTTTCGTTTCTTGCGGCGTTTTGCGGCTATTCATGCGGGGTCATGTCTGCCTCTCACGCTCCCACCGTCGTCATCGAAAACTTCTATCCCTGCCTCGAAGGCGGGCGCCATCCTGTTAAGAGGGTGATTGGCGAATCGCTGGATGTCTGGTGCGACATTTTCAAAGACGGTCATGATGTGATGAGCGCGGTGCTGCGCTGGCGGCTGACGGGCACGCGACGCTGGTTTGAAGCGCCGATGAAGCCGCTGTCGAACGACCGCTGGCAGGGCCTGTGCCGTTTTGAAAAAGCCGGGCGCTGGGAGTACGTCGTCGAAGCTTGGGGCGACACATTCCGTTCGTGGAAGAAAACCTTTGCCGTGCGGGTGCAGGCCAAGGATCCCGATGCGCCTATCGAGGCGCAGGAAGGCGCAAGGCTGCTGCGCGAGGCAGGCAAACGTGCTCGTGGCGCTGGTGTGCCTGCCGCAGCCACTCAGCTTGAGGATTGCGCTGATCTGCTGACCTCAGTGGCACCAACAGACATCATGGATGTACTGCTGTCTGACGAGATGCAGAGCCTGATGGACCAGTATCCCGACCGCTCGCAGTCCACCACCTCCGATGCGCTCGGTGTCATCGTCGAACGTGAGCGCGCACGATTCTCGGCGTGGTACGAGTTCTTCCCGCGTGGCGCGGAAGGCCGTGCAGACAAGCATTCCACCTTCCGCGACTGCCTGGGACGTCTCGATCATGCGGCTCACATGGGCTTCGATGTGATCTACTTTCCGCCGATCCATCCCATCGGCATCACGGCCCGCAAAGGCAAAAATAACACGCTTACAGCCAAGCCTGACGATGTGGGCAGTCCGTGGGCCATTGGCGGTCCGGCGGGTGGACATCGCGCCATTGAGCCGGCACTCGGAACGGAGAAGGACTTCGTCTGGCTCATCAAGGAGGCGAAGAAACGCGGCATGGAAATCGCGCTCGACTTCGCCCTCAACTGCTCGCCCGACCATCCCTACGTCAAAGATCATCCCGAATGGTTCTATCAGCGCCCCGACGGCAGCATCCGCTACGCGGAAAATCCGCCGAAAAAGTACCAAGACATCTACCCCCTCAACTTCCACTGCGACGACTGGCGCAATTTGTGGAAAGAGCTGACGGACGTGGTGCAGTACTGGGTCGATGTCGGCGTGAAAATCTTCCGTGTCGATAATCCGCACACCAAACCCGTCGCGTTCTGGGAAGAGCTCATCGCCACCATCCAGCGCAAAGATCCCGATGTGCTGTTCCTCGCCGAAGCCTTCACGAAGCCGAAGATGATGCAGGTGCTGGGGAAAGTCGGCTTCACGCAGAGCTACACCTACTTCACCTGGCGCGAGAACTGCCATGCGCTTACCGAGTATGCCATTGAACTCACGCAGAGCGACATGCGCTGGTATTACCGCGCGAATTTCTGGCCGAACACGCCGGACATTCTGCCCGAACACCTGCAAAACGCCTGCCCGCAGATGTTCCGCATCCGCGCCGCGCTCGCCGCCACGCTGTCATCGAGCTGGGGCCTGTATTCCGGTTACGAGTTGTGTGAAAACGACCCGTATCCCGGCAAGGAGGAGTACAACAACAGCGAGAAGTACGAACTCAAACAGCGCGACTACGACAAGCCCGGCAATCTCACCGCCTTCATCCGCACGCTGAATCTCATCCGCCGTGACAACCCTGCGCTGCACCTCTACGACAACCTCAGCTTCCACGGCTCCGACCACGGCCAGATCATCTGCTACAGCAAATCCACGCCCGATTTCAGCAACCGCATCCTCTGCATCATCAGCCATGATGCGCATCAGTCCGTGATGAGCATGGTGCGTCTCAACCTCGCCGCCCTCGGTCTCGACAGCAGCCGCCCTTTCAAGGTTACCGACCTCATGCACAATCAAAGCTATGAATGGCGTGGTGCGAACAACTACGTCGCGCTCAATCCAAACGGCGTGTCGATGCATGTGTTCCGGGTGGAGCAGTGATTCAGATACAAGACAGGAAGATCATGAAGTGACGCATCGTTTCGAGTGGATGCGCTACATCCTGCTTTGTCTTCTCGTCCTCGGACTCCTCCACACCGCCAATGCCCAGCAGCCGAAATGGTACAAGGGCAACACGCACACGCATTCGCTGTGGAGCGACGGGAATGACTTCCCGGAGATGATCACGGATTGGTACAAGAAGAAGGGCTACGACTTCCTGGCGATCTCCGATCACAACGTGCTTCAGGCGAAAGAGGTGTGGATGGGTGTTCCGGCAGTGGAAAAGCGACGCAAGGCGCTTGGAAAGACCACGATGGACAAGTATCGCGCCCGGTTTGGCGACGAATGGGTGACGACACGTGACAAGGACGGCGTGACCGAGGTGCGATTGAAGAAACTCGAGGAATACCGACCCAAGTTTGAGGAACCGGGCAAGTTTTTGATCGTGCAGGCGGAGGAGATCAGCGCGGGACTGGGCAAGGCGCCGGTCCACATGAACGCGGTGAACCTGCGGGAGGAGATCAAGCCGATCAAAGATCTGGGCAGCATTCAGGAAGTGCTGCGGGCCAATTTTAAGCTAGTGAACGAGCAATCGCAGCGC
This sequence comes from Prosthecobacter sp., assembly GCF_034366625.1. Classification (NCBI taxonomy): domain Bacteria; kingdom Pseudomonadati; phylum Verrucomicrobiota; class Verrucomicrobiia; order Verrucomicrobiales; family Verrucomicrobiaceae; genus Prosthecobacter; species Prosthecobacter sp. The sequence continues at coordinate 381,926 of NZ_JAXMIH010000005.1, read as the reverse complement.
CTCGGCGTGCCGATGTTCACGCACATCAATCATCCCAACTTCCGCTGGGCCTTCACGGCGGAGGATATGGCCGCCGTGCTGGAGGAAAACTTCTGGGAGATCTACAATGGCCATCCGGGCATCAACTGGCTGGGAGATGAGACGCGCGTGGGACACGAGAAGCTGTGGGACATCGCCAACACGCTGCGCATCGCGCAGTTCAAGGCGCCGCCGCTGTATGGCGTGGGCACGGATGACTCGCATCACTACCATGGCGAGGAAAGCAGCCCAGGGCGAGGCTGGGTGATGGTGCGGGCGGCGAAGCTGGATGCGGATGAGATTGTGAAGGCGATGAAGGCTGGCGACTTTTATGCGTCTTCCGGTGTCGTGCTGGATGACGTGAGCTTCACCGACGGCATGCTGCGCATTCGGATTCATGCGGAACCAGGGGTGAAATACGTCACGGAGATTCGCGGCACCTTGCAGGGCTACGACACGGCCACGAGAGAAGTCCAGACACCCACGGGCGACACCTATCCGACGCGAAAACTCTACTCGGATGACGTGGGCAAGACGCTGGCGACATTGGAAGGCGCGGAGATCGCCTGGAAGGCGACGGGCAAGGAGTTGTACATCCGCGCGTCGATTGTGTCATCGAAGCCTCATCCAAATCCGTCGTTCATGGGCCAGACGGAGACCGCGTGGACGCAGCCGATGGGCTGGAAAAAGTAATCTCAGCGCATCCGCATGCCCTGCATGCGGGCCTGCATGCCTTCGAGCATCGGAGCCATTTCCAGCTTCATTGAGAGCGGGGCTTCCTTGAAGAAGGCGCCCATGTCCTTGGTAAAGGTTTTTTCGAAGCCGGCGGCGTCTTGATCGAGCAGGAGCTGCATTTCCGGATTGTTGGAGGCTTTCTTCTTCATCTCACGATGGATGCCGCCGATGATGCGGCGACGCTCCTCGGGAGGCAGCTTTTCGATGCCCTTCATGACGGCCTTGAAGTTTTCTTCGACGGTGCGGCTGATGTATTCGCCCTTTTCCTCGTCGGTAAGCGACTTGAAGAAGCGATCCATGGTCTCCAAGCCATCCTCGCGCAGGGTGCTGCGCTGGTTGAAGTCGAGCTTGATGACGGAGGTGATGACTTTGTCGAGATGCTGCTGGCGCTGCTCGTGGCCGAGGTCTTCGTCTTCAAGCCACGGGGCCGTCTCCATCATTGTGAGCGTCTTTTCCGGCGAGAACACGGAATCTTCAGTGACCCACATGACAACAGTCACCGCACCCCAGACGAGGGCGAGGAAGGCGGCGACTTGAAGCCAGAGACGTTGGACCGGCATGCGGTGCTATCTTTTGCCAAAACGGCGGCCAAGCAACGAGAGGAATTCGCCCGATTCCTCGACTTGGAGCCTTTTGGTGACGGCGAAGTAAGCGACAGCGGCGATGGCGATGCTCACACCGAGCGTGGCGCAGCGCAGGAGGAAGTTCAGGTGTGCCCAGTCGGCCATGATCGTGAATTTGGCCGCCAAACAGATGCCGGACATCGCGGCGATGCCGACGATGAGCTTGATAAGCGCCTGCATGAGCGAACGCGTTTCGAGGCCGCTGGCGAACTTGCGCATGCAGAGGTAGAGCGTGAGGAAATTCAGTGCGAGACCGACCGCTGTGGCCCAGGCGAGCGCGGTGTGATCCCATTCCAGGACGAAGACGGTGATGGAGTTCACGGTCGCGGTGAACACGATGATGCCCAAGCTGACCATCATCGGGATGAAACGGCGGTTGATCGTGTAAAACGCGGGCTGGAGCACTTTGATGGCGGCGTAGAAGATGAGGCCAAATGCATAGGCTTGCAGCGGCGCAGCGGTCATTTGCACGTCGTGTGCGGTGAATTTGCCGTGCTCGAAGATGATGGAGATGATTTCGTGCGAGAGCAGCGAGAGGCCAACAGCGCAGGGCAGCGTCAGGAAGAGCACGAGGCGCAATCCTTTGGCCAAAGCGCCGCGAAACGCGGGCGTCATGCCTTCGGTGGCAAGGCGGGAGAGCATGGGCAGCGTGACGGTGGCGACAGCGACACCGAAAAGGCCGAGAGGGAGCTGCTGGAGGCGCTGGGCGTTCGCCAACCAGGCCAAAGACGATTCTTTACCCACCGTATAGGAGGCGAAGATGGAATTGAGCAGCACGGCCACCTGCGTGCCGCTGGCGGCGAGCATGGAAGGCCACATGAGGTGCAGGACTTCCTTCACGGCGGGATCTTTGCAGCCAAAGTCGAAGCGAAAACGAAAACCGACGCGGCGCAGGGAGGGAAGCTGGACGGCAAGCTGCAGCACGCCGCCGATCAAGGTGCCAATGGCGAAGCCGGTGAGGCCCTTTTCGCTGACATTGCCATGGCGGAAGCCAGGATCGATGAACCAAGCGAGCACAACGCCGCCGACGATGCAGCCGAGATTGAAGAAGGCGGAGGCTACGGCGGGAATGAAGAAGACCTTCTTCGAGTTCAACATGCCCATCACTAGCGCCGTCACGGACACGAGCGCGATGAAGGGGTACATGATCTGCGCTAGCCATGTCCCAAGTACTTTGGCCTCTTCACTGAGGCCCGGCGTGAGAATGCGGAACAAAATCGGAGCCAGAGCCACACCGGCGATGGCGACGATGGTCATGAACCACATCGAGAGCGAGATCATCTTACGTGCGAGCACCCAGGCGGCCTCGTCGCCCTCGGTTTTCATCTTCTTCGAGAACGTGGTGACGAAGGCAGTGGAGAGAGCGCCTTCGGCAAAGAGATCGCGCAGCATGTTCGGCGTGCGGAAGGCGGCGGTGAAGATGCCGGTGAAGGCGGAGCCGAAGAAGCCGTTCAGCATCTGGTCGCGCACGAGTCCGAGGACGCGGCTGCAGAGGATGGCGATGGAGACGATCCCAGTGGACCGTGCTTGGGAAGAATCTTTCTTTTCGTCGCTCATGAGGCTTTGCGCACACTTGCACGCCGCAGTTTGTCCATCATGGCGATGCCCATGCCGTGTTCATGCAACGGTTCCGCAATGATTTCATCAACGCCGAGCTTGTCGAGCGCGCGCAGGACGTAAAAGAAGCGCACAGCGGCTTCAGGAAGCTTGCCGTTGCCGGGGCTGAGCATCATGACTTCTTCCCAGTCGGTGAGATTGAGATAACCGTCCTTTTCCTCGCCGCGGTAGCTCATGAGGGCGTAGCGTTTGCCTTCTTCGGGGATGAAATCGGACGGACGTTCGAGCAGGCGCAGCGGCGTCTTCGGCGCGTAATGCGATGCGAGCTGGCCGGGAGCTTCGGTGGCTTCATCGACGACGGTGCGCGTGGCGTAGCGCACTTTGCCATAGAGTTTCAAATCTTCCGCCGTGATGGGACCGGGGCGCACGATGGTGATAAACATCTTCGGGCTGCCAGGCTCGATTTTGATGATGGTGGACTCCAAACCGAACATGCAGGCACCGGCATCGACGATGAGATGGATGCGGCCGTCGAGCTCGGTGAGCACGGCGCTGGCGGAAGTCGGGCTGATGGAGCCGAAACGGTTCGCGCTGGGCGCAGCGAGCGGTTTGTCGAGCGCGCTGATGACGCGGCGGAAGATCGCATTGGAGCTGACGCGAACGGCCACAGTGGGCAGTCCGGCGGTGACGATGTCGGGAACGATGGGCTTTTTCGGCAGCAGGATTGTGAGAGGCCCGGGCCAGAAGCGTTCGACCATCTTTTTCAAGGTCAGAGCGATCTCTGCAGGCACCTCCGCAACGAGATCAATCTGCTCTTTGCTGGCCAGATGAACGATGAGCGGATCGAAGGTGGGACGTTCTTTGGCTTCGAAGATTTTCGCGACGGCGGCGGCATCGAGTGCGTTCGCGGCGAGGCCATAGACGGTTTCGGTCGGCAGGGCAACGACTTCGCCTTCGCGGAGCAGCCGGACGGCCTCCTCGACCGCCTGGTGCATGAGCGGTGGCTGGTCGGTGGGCAGAACGGCGGTGACGTAACTCATGAAGGGGAAGTGTGGCTCTCAATCACCGCCCAGGCGTTGTGATTGTGGATGGATTCGTAATTTTCAGCCTCGACGCGGAACCAGGTGATCTTTGTGTGGGCCTTGGCCTTCACGGCGACGTTGCGCACGAGGTCTTCGACGAAGACGGGATTGTCGTAGGCAGCTTCGGTGACGTGTTTTTCGTCGGGACGTTTCAAAATGCTGTACAACTCGCTGCTGGCGCTGGATTCGACGAGTTCGATGAGATCCTCGATCCACACCGGTTCGGTGAAGCGGACGGCGAGCGTGACCGTGCCGCGCTGATTGTGCGCACCGCGGTCGCTGATGGCCTTCGAGCAGGGGCAGAGTGTGGCGACGGGGACTTCGACGGTGAGGACAAAGTCGGTCTTGGCGGCATCGGCGTTCACTTCGAAGACGACGCCGTAGTCGAGGAGGCCTTCAGCACCTGAAACGGGGGCCTTTTTAGAACGGAAGTACGGGAAGCGCATTTCGACGTGCGCCTTGTCGGCGTGGAGCTTTTTCATCAGCTCACGCGGCATGGCTACGATGTTTGAAACGGTCAGCTCGGTTCCATGCGCGTGCAGAATCTCGACGAAACGGCTCATGTGTGTGCCTTTGAACTGATGCGGCAAATCGACGGCGAGCGAGACAGTGGCGACGGTGTGCTGCACGGCCGCGTCGCGATCACGAATGCGCATGGGGAAACGCAGACTGCGCACGCCCACGCGGTCGATGGGCAGACGGCGGTCGTCGCGTTCGTTTTGCGTGTCGGTGAGGGCGGGCATGGTCAGGGGCGGAAATGAAACTTCCCACTGCCGCGTGATGCAACAGTGGGAAGCGGATCAAAAGAAACCCTTCACGGGCGGAAGCTACGAATCAAGCCATGAGGTTCACGGCGCGGGAGCGCTTGATCTCGCGCACGACCTTGCGGTGCAGCCAGGCTGGAAGACCGGTGATGCGGCGGGGGATGAGCTTGCCGGATTCGGTGGTGAAGCGGGCGAGCAGCTCAGGATTGGTGTAAGAAATCTTTTCCACCGGAATGTCCACACGGCGACGCGGCATCTTGCGATTCGCGCGGCGGAAGTTGGACATGCGTTCTTTGGTCTTCGGTTGCATGGCGGTCGTGGGTAAAAATTAGCGGGTTTCGCGGTGCAGGGTGCGCTTCTTCATGAAGTGATTGAACTTCACCTTCTCAAGACGACCCGGAGTGCGGACGCTCTTTTTGTTGCGCGTGGTCACGTAACGGGAGGGCGGCATTCCTGCGGCCTTCGCTTCAGTGCATTCAAGGGTGATGATTTCTCGCGGCATAAATTTGGGGCGCGGAGGCTAGGTCACTCCTTGGAGAAGTCAAGCGATTCGCCGGAGTTGTTATTGTTGGCGGCGGGGGTGGCGTCATCCTCGTCCTTGTCGTCGTCGGCGGCATCGTCGGCGTTGTCGAGGCCGAAGAGGGAATGCACCGGACGGCTCCAGCGGCCGCTCATCTGGTTGCGCTCGAGTTTTTCCTGATAAGTGACGGAATAACGGGCGAAAGGCATGGCCTCAAGGCGCTCCTCGGGGATTTTGGCCCCGGTGCCTTCGCACAGGCCGTAGGTGCCTGTTTCGATGCGCTTCAGAGCCTCGTTGATCTCATAAAGAGCGTCCTGCTCCTTGCCGAGGAGGCTGAGGGCGAAGTCACGGTCGTAGGCGTCGCTGCCAGCATCGGCCTGGTGCATGCCGAAGGCGGAGGAGTCACCGTTTTCGTTGCGGATGGTCTCGCTGGCAACGCCTTCGATGGAGTTGAGGTAGGCGTCGCGCAGTTCGACGAGACGCTGCTTCTGCTTCTTGAGGAAGGGGGTCATCTTCACCGGCCCCTTGGCGATTTCGATGGTGACGCCCTCTTCTTCGCGGTTGGCGCGTGAACGCGGTGTGCCGGCGGTCGAAACCGAGGTGCGACCCTTGGGAACAAGCGGGGCGGGCGCGGCCTTGGATGCCTTGGTCGCTTTGACCGGAGCCACAACGGGCTTCACGGGAGCCGGAGCCGGTTTGGCGGCAGGCGTGACGGCCTTGGCAGGAGCTTTCGCGGCGGTTTTTTTGGCAGGAGCAGCCTTGACGGCGGGCTTTTTGGCGGAAACGGGTTTCTTGGCGGGGGCTTTTTTGATAACGGTTTTCTTCACAGGTTTGGGGGAGGGTTTCTTCGGAGCAGGCTTTTTAGGCGCCGCTTTTTTGGAAATGGGTTTGCTCTTCGACTTGGCCGCAGGCTTCACTGCCTTGGCGGGAGTTTTCTTGACTGGCTTGGCCGCAGGCTTTTTGGCCGCAGGCTTCTTAGCTGCGGTTTTCTTGGATTTCGCAGGCATGACTAGGTCGATGTTGGGATTGTCGATGAGCTTATCGTATAACCGCACCCGGCCACGGATGCGGAAAAAGAGGCGCGGATTCTGGCTGTGGTTGTCCATGCGCGCAACCACTATTCCGAGGCGTTGCAAAAGCCCCTCCAGATGAGTGATCTGACGGGTTGCGGCAGGTTTCTGCCGGGATACTCTGCTGGTCATGAATGCCGAACAGTCCCCCGGTTCCGCGCTTTCCAGCCTGTGGCAGCAAATCCGTGCCGTGCTCGACCTCGTGCTGGATCTTTCCTTCAAGCGCTTTGTCACCCCGCGGCTGGTGCGCATGCTGTATGTGCTGAGCCTGCTGGCGGCCTCGTTCTATGCGCTGTCCTACATGTTCAGCGGCTTCCAGAACGGCACGTTCACGGGCATTTTCCAGATGGTCACCGCACCGCTGGCCTTTCTGCTCTACCTGATCGTCGCACGCGTGGCGGTGGAACTGATCCTCGCGATCTTCCGCATTGCCGACCACATCGCGCCGCTGAACGAGGAAGCGGGGGCAAAGTCTGCCCAAGCTCCGCCTGCGAATCAGCCTCTGTGACCCAAAGAGGGGGACTTTGTGAAACTTTTCACAAAATCGGGTTGCCGCCCATGCGGAGGGCCGGATAATCGCCGCGCTGATGTTCACGCCACTGCTCGCCAATCTTGATCTTATTGCCCTCGCCGCCTCGGTGGGGAAGATCGTATTTTTGACCTTTCTGGTCATCCTCCCGCTGGTTTCGATCGCCGTTTACTTTGAGCGACGCATCTCGGCGGTGATTCAGGACCGCGTGGGGCCAAACCGCGTGGGCGTGCCGCTGACGCTGCTGGGCTTCAAGAAAGACTGGCAGCCCTTTGGCATCGGTGGTCTGGCACAGGCGGCAGCGGACGGCTTGAAGTTCATTTTGAAGGAAGATTTTGTTCCAGCCCATGTGCGCACCTTCTATTACTGGCTCGCGCCCTGCATGACGGTGGTGCCTGCCCTGCTCACCTGCGTGGTGCTGCCGTTTGGCAGTGAATTGAACCTGTCCTTTCTCGGGCTCGCCGAGCCGATCAAAATGGTGATCGCTGATCTGAGTGTCGGGCCGCTGTTCACCTTCGCCATCGCCTCTCTCGGGGTCTATGGCATCGTCCTCGCTGGCTGGGCCTCCAATTCAAAATACCCCTTCCTCGGCGGTGTGCGTGCGAGCGCGCAGATGATCTCGTATGAAATCTCGCTGGGACTGTCGGTCATCCCGGTGCTGATGATTTTCGGTGAGCTGAACCTGACCAAGATGTCCGCGTTCCAAGATGCCAACGGCTGGCTGCTGCTGCCACTCTGGGGCGAAGGCCTCAGCGTCGCACGCTGGGTGCTGCTGATCCCCATTGCCATTTCCTTTGTCATTTTCACCGTTTCGATGTTTGCGGAGACGAACCGCCTGCCCTTCGACCTAGCCGAGTGCGAAACGGAGCTGGTGGCAGGTTATCATACGGAGTACAGCTCGATGAAGTTTGCGCTGTTCTTCATGGGTGAATACGCCGCCATGATCATCGGCTCAGGCATGGCGGTGACGCTGTTCCTCGGTGGCTGGAGCATTCCCTGCTGGCCGTTGCTGGAAAAAATCATCCCGCTGCAGCTCCATTTCAGCCCCGGCGACACGCCGCTCTACACCGGCCTGCTGCACATCGCGACGTTCTTCGCGAAGGTGTTCTTCTTCATCGTCTTCTTCATCGTCATCCGCTGGACGCTGCCGCGCTTCCGCTTCGATCAGCTCATGGCGCTCGGCTGGAAGGTCTTTTTCGAACTCGCCCTCGCGAACGTGTTCCTCACCGCGCTGCTGATGTGGTGGTTCCCGTTGAAGTGAGCCATTTCTCAGCGCACAACGCGAGGAAAAACCCGAGGAAGCCGCCGAGCGTGTCAGCGATCCAGTCCCGTAAATCGCCGCCGCTACGGCTAGGGGTGAAGGTTTGATGCCACTCATCAAGGACGCCGACAATGGAGCAGAACAGCACGGTCAAAACGATGGCGACCGCCGTCTTGCGGGCGAAACCGGCGAGCCGCAGGCTGAGCAGGAAGCACATGCCACCGGCGGCGAAATAGAGTGTGTGCTCGATTTTGTCGATGCCCTCGAATTTCCCAGGCGAGGGCAGTTTGCTCTGCTCTGAGAGCCAGTAGAGAACGGCCGCCCAAAGGATGACGAACGAGCGCCACAGTTGGGGCGAGGAGAAAAAACGCGGCAGTTGCATCGCGCGCGGTGTATCACCGGCGGGAAGAACCGCAAGCACGATTCGCCACGCCCGCAAAGCGATAGACAAGCGCACGCCCTCGCGTTACACCTCGCCCGCCCAACCTCATCCAACCATGAAACTGCACCTCACGCTCGCCGCTTTGTTCACCGCGCTCTCCTTTGCCAGCGCCGAAGAGAAAGAGATCTTCAATGGCAAAGACCTGACCGGCTGGGAGGGCAACAAAGACCTCTGGAGCGTGAAGGACGGCGCGATCACCGGCATCACGCCACCTGACCCCGCCGATCCGAAGAAAGGCATCATCAAGCACAACACCTTCCTCGTCTGGAAGGGCGGCACCGTGGCTGATTTCGAGCTGACGTTCCAGTTCCGCATCGAAAAGGGCAACTCTGGCGTCCAGTACCGCAGCAAGGAACTCACCCCAGGCGAGTTCGGGCCGATCATCAGCGGCTATCAGGCCGATTTTGAGGCCGGGGAAAAATACAGCGGCATTCTTTATGAAGAACGCGGTCGCGGCATTCTGGCCCTGCGTGGTGAGAAGACCGTGATCAAGGCCGGTCCGGACGGCAAGAAGCCGGTGGTCGAAAAAGCCGGCACCGTGGGCGATAGCGCCGCGATCCAGGCCGCGATCAAGAAAGAGGATTGGAACGAGTACCGCATCGTCGCCAAGGGCAATCATGTGCAACACTTCATCAATGGCATGCAGACGGTCGATGTGACTGATGAAGATGCCGCCAATGCGCCGAAGGAAGGTCTGCTGGCGCTGCAGATTCACCAGGGCCCGCCGATGATCGTTCAATTCAAGAACTTCAAGCTCGTCGAATCGAAGTAAGCCCTGGCATTCATCACGCTGTCATGACCCGACTGATTTTTTCCGCGATTTTCCTGTGCACCTGCGGCCTTGCTGCCAAGGCGGTCGCTGGAACCGAATACATCGTCGTCAGCGGCGGGCCTGCCGTGCGGCGGTTCGAGGATCTGCGCAAACCGGGGGAGCAGCATGACCGCTGGTGGGGCAATTTCATCCGCACCGCTCGCGTGCGTATGCAGGATATCCAAAGCACGGCTCCTCCGGGCACGAAGATCACCTGGCTGGTGTATCGTGACGGCTATGTACGCCGCTCCGCCGCCGACCACCAGCCGCTGACGCAGAACATCGAGTCCGTGCCGCAGGCGTATCCATTCATCAACCTTGTCTGGTTCCGCAGCACGGATGAACTCATCCGTTACATCAACCACGGCGCCTCAGGACGCAGCGGCATGAAGATCTCCGGCTTTGAGTACTTCGGCCACTCGAACAAGTACAGCTTCATGTTCGATTACAGTTCCGATGTGTATGCCACCTCCACCGCGTGGCTGCATGAGAATGATCTGGGTAAAATCAGCCGCTGGGCCTTCCTCAAAAAAGCCTACTGCCAGAGCTGGGGCTGCCACACGGCGGAGAGCTTTAGCAAGGCTTGGAAACGGGCCACAGGCACCTTCATGATCGGTGCCAAGGGCAAGACGGATTACTCCTACATGCACGAGCGCAACTGGCAGGTGGGCCTGTCCCCCGATGCGTACTGGGTGCGGCGGTGATCACTTCCCGCTCCACACAAACGTCACCGGCTTGTCGATGTCGGGATGCACGCTGTGATGCACGGGGCAGCCGAGAGCGGTGGCTTCGAGAACTTTGCAGTCGGGATGATCGGCGGGCAGCGGGATCTCGATGGTGATGGGCAAGCGCACAATGCGACGCGGGCTGTCCGTGCTCATGTGCTTTTCCACGCTGACCTTCATGCCGGGGAGGTCGTAGCCCTTCTGCTGCGCCTTGATGCCGATCACCGTCGCCATGCAGGTGGCAAGCGCGGTGGCGACGAGATCGGTGGGACTGAAGGACTCGCCTTTGCCGTGATTGTCCACCGGCGCATCCGTGACCATCTGGTTCTGCGAGGGGCCATGCGTGGCACGGCAGCGCAGGCCACCCTCGTAATCGATGCTGATGGAAACGGCCATAGGCTGCGGAGAATGCGATGATTACTGCACGGTGAGGATGCCGTTCATGATCGCGACATGACCGGGGAAGGTGCAGAAATAGGGGTATTCACCGGCGGCAGGCAGCGTGAACTCGATGGACTCGGTCTGGCCGGGGTTGAGGAGCTTGGTGTGGGCGAGAATGTCGGGCGAGTCGGGGATGTAGCCCTTGTCCACCAGCGTGATCGCGCTCATGGCGATGGTCATCATCTTGTCCTTCGTGCCGAGCTTGCCGAGCACGAAATTGTGCGGCTGCGGCAGGGTAGGATGTATGTTAATGAAGGTCACCTTCACCTTCTGGCCAGCCTTGGCGCTGATGCTCTTCGTATCGTAGGCCAGCGGGTTGGCAGAGTCAGGCTTGATGGTGACTTCGAGCACCGGGAGATTGGCGGCAGGGGCCGAAGTGGCGGCGGGTGCAGCCGCACCAGCGACCGGGGCTGCGGCAACGGCAGCAGGCGTTTCTGCCTTCGGCTTCGGACGCAGGGAGATCCATCCTTTCCACATAAAAGCCAGCACCCAGAGCAGGACAACGCCGCCAATGACGGTGCCGATGATGGCATTGAGAGTGGACCAGATGGAGGATGATTTTTCCGAGGAAGGGGAGTGCGCGGACATGGCTTGGGATGGAGGTTTGAGCGCGCATCAGAGCACAGCACCGCTCGAAAGCAACCGCCGTGTGCCTCACTGGGCCGTCACGCCCGCGACCTCTGTCATGGCCTTGCCGACCCGATCCGAAATCAGCGCCAGAATGTCGTTGTGATGCGCGTCCGGAACCTCATGGAACGTCACCACCTGCGGGTGCGCCACCGCCAGTTCACGCCCCATGTGCGCAGGGATCACCTCGTCCGCCGCACCGTGGAAGATCACAAGGCGCGCACCCGTGCGCGAGGCGACGTGGCGCAGCGTCTTGCGATTGTCGAAGCGGTGCAGGTTCAAATAGCACAGCGGCCAGCCGAGCACGAGGCGGCCCATGTCCGTCATCGTGGTGAAAGGGGAGAGCAGCACCGCGCGGCGCACGTCGAGATCCTCCGCCGCCATCAGCGCCGCCGCAGCGCCGAGCGAATGGCCCAGCACTGCGATCCGTGGCTGTAGATCTTCTTTGGTCGTGTTCAAATGCTTCGCCAGCGCCTCGAAAGCCGCTTTGCTGCTCTCACGAATGCGCCCCGGCGTCGGCGCACCCTCGCAGTCGCCATAGCCGGGATAATCGACGAGCAAGTATGCAAATTGTTCGTCCCACGCGTCCGTAAAATGCAGCCAGTCGAGCGCCAGAGCGCCGTTCCCACCGAAGCAGAGCCAGATCGTTGGCGGCAGGCCCGGCGTGCTCGCGCGTGGCGGGATGTAAAACGCCGTCTGCGTGCCCTGCGAGGTGGTGAAGCGAACGCGAGCACCTTGCATGGCGCTCAGCATTCTTTCGTGCTGCGGTCGGCAGGGGTTCGGGTGGTAGATGAGACTGGACTGGCAGCCAAGCAGGAATATCGCAGGGGTGAGGATGGCAATGGCAACGAGGCGCAGCAAGCGTTTCCAAAGTGTCATGGCGTTCAATCGGGTGAACGGTTACGTTTTCAAGAGTCCCTTTTAACGCACCGGCGTCCAGCGCAGACGGTAAAAGCCGCTGCCTGTGAGCGAGGATGGATTCTGCCAACTGTGGGTGAAGGAGGGCACGGTGTCAGCGGTACGAAAGGTTTGCTCGACAGTCCATGGATCCGCGAGATTGGGGGAGCTTTCGAGAGTGTAGCTGACCTGGGGGTCAAGATTCGCGGCGTCGAGGGTGAGTTGTCCGTCACTGATTCGCGGCGTCAGAATGGGTCCGGTGCCCAATTGAGCGGCCCAGGCAAGCGCATAGGGGCGGTTATTGGTCCCGGAGGTGACTTCGAGCATGTACTGGCCAGGCGGCAGATTGTATTGAAACAGGTGCTCCACGTTGTCCACGCTGCTGGTGGAAGCGCTGATCGCTGTGGCGTCCGGCGTGAAGTTCTGGGAGGCATAAAGACGCAGGGTGAGATTGTAAGTGGTGCTGCTGTAGGTGCCTGCGATCCCGGTGAGTGTACGATGCCAGTTGAGTGCTGCGGAAAAAATGCCTGCAAACTTCCCTGTCGGGATGCTGAAGAAATAGCGGCGTCCGGTGGTGTTAGACGCGGTGGCAAAATCCCAACCTCGGGATGGCCGCTCCACACTCGTGGAATACGTGTGCTGACCGGCTTGCTGGATGTAATACGCGTTACGCAGATTGATTTCACCAGCGCCGAAAACGTCGTCGTAAGGTTCGGTGTCCGCATCACGCTGCCATTGCGGCAGGTTTTGCTTTGAGGCACCTGCGAGGAGCTGTGCCTTGATGACCTGGGGCTTCTCCGCATTTGCGTTCCCGGAGGCAACCGCAGACTGTAGCAGTGCGGCGGCCGATCCGGCGATCACCGGTGCGGCATAGCTGGTCAGGCTCTCATTAACGACGAGATCTGGCTTCATACGTCCACTGCCATCGGTGTTCGTCCCGCCCTGACTGTGCCCCCCGGAGCGGAGGCCGGCGGTGAGAGCGTGGTAATTGTTGCCCAAGAGCCCTGACATGGCGCCGGTGCTGTTGTCCAGCGCGGTGGCCACGATGCGCCCATCGCGCTCGATCAGATAATCGAGGCGGCGCAGAAGCTGCGTGTCCGCGCTCCCGGCGCTGCCCACCCAGCTATGGTTATGCACGCGGCCGGGGAATGCTTCCGGCGCGTTTGCGCTGTTAAGGCGGTTGATGAAATCCGTCGCGGTGTAGTTGTGAATCTCCGTGGCACCACGAGCGATGCCGGAACCATTCGCGTAGAAATAGGAGGACACCGATTGAGCGTGGCCCAGAACCACGCCCGCACCGGACTCGGCGTAAAATGTTTTGCCGGCATAAGAACCTGCGCCAGCAAATGAGCCAGGCCCGCCGGCCTGCGGCAGATAATCGGGTGGTGAGGTCACTGAGTTGGCTTCAGCCTGCAGCAGGGGAATTCCCGCGCCCGTGGGCATGGAGACGCCAAGTTCGGCGGCAAGCTGGGTGTAGCCGATGTCATCGCGCCAGTCGGCAAGGAGCGGCGTCGGAAGACAAAGCCAGATTGTCAGGATCACGCTGTTCAGCGTGAAGATGACGAATCGAGGGGGTGGTCGGAACAGCATGGGGCGCGAGCAAGAGACAGCGCCAACGACGGCGCTGTTGAGGAAAAGATGAAGTTTGTGTCGGATGCACGCTAATCTGGTGAATAGACTTTCGAGACCACTTTGCCCTCCTTGAGGTGGAGCAGGATGCCCTCGCAATTCACCGAACTGTCGGAAACTTCGGGATGCATGAAAAACGTCAGGCTCTCGACCTCATCGACGATGATGCGGGGTTTCTGACGCGGACCGCTGTCAGGATAAAGTTTCGCCTGCACCGTCAGCACCTCATCGCGCGTCATGCCGAGCTGGATGCCGTCATAGAAGGCCTTGTAGCTACGAAAGCGTGCATCCACCCACTCGGGATACATTGTCAGCACCACCAGCCCCGCCGGTGCCAGCGTCAGGACGGCGATGAGCACCAGCAGCACCTTCAGACCCGCACGACGCACGTGAAAGACCGTGACCATCAAGATCAATGACGCCACGATGCCCAACACGGCCAGCACGACGATGGGATGGATGGAAGAATTCATGTGGAATGCTCCCATGCTGTGCCAGTGATTGCCCAAATTGCGATAAAAAAGGCAGAGCACGACGCACCTCGCGGCCTAAGCGGCCATGATCATGCCTTTTCTTGCGCCGGAGCATCGCACGGCACCACGAGCACCGGGAAAGGCGCGCGTTTCAGGACGTCCGCAGTCACGCTGCCAATGAACAGGTTGTAGAGAGCGCTGTGGTGATGCGAACCCATGATGACGAGATCGGCGTTCAATCGTGGTGTTTCAGCCAGGACGGTCTCCGCCACTGGGCCCTTGAATTGCAGCGCGCGAGCATCCACCCCGAGCTTGGTCAATGATTCCACAAGCCCGTCGAGCTGTCTCTGGTCCGCTAGAATGGTTTCCGGCGAGGGTTCGATCGGAATGGGTGGAACTTCGCCGCCGTAAGTGGCAACCGGCATTTCGCGAAGCACCACGTGCATCAAAACCACCTGACTGCCGAGGGCGGATGCCAGGGCATGGGTTTGCTTGAGCACCTTGGATGAGGCATCGGTGAAGTCCACCAAGGCAACGATGGTTTTCATGGGGTTGTCCTCCTGCTTATACAAACGTAAAACAGCAGATGCCGGATGTGAAAATCCATCATGGGAGTCCGGGCGGGCCAGTTCCACCGGGCAGGACTTTTCCGAAAACGCTCGAAAATGTGACCGGCACCTGTGCCACCGCAGTCACCAGTAAAACATCTGACACTCAAAGAAGAGCTGTGAGGCGTATAATGAGGACGTTCACTGCGATAGAACGCCTCACTCCTCCATCTTCATCGCCAACGAAATCAGACAGCCTGCTCCAGTCTTTCCTCTTTCAGCCATGCACCCTGCAGACTCCGCCGCCAAGTTTCAAGACTCCGTCAACGCCTCTGGAATGACGGTGGAGGGTCTCGACGCAGCGAAGGCTCTGGCACGGATGCTGGCCTTCTACCACGACGTACGTGCGGAAAACTGCATCCAGGACGAGGAGGGGGACACGCTCCTCTTCCAATGGAGTACGTATGACCAAGGCCAGGGGCCGAATTTCCAACTGGAGCTGACGCGTCAGTTCATCGAGCCCGGTGATGAGGATGAGGACGGCATGAGCCAGCTCTCACTGACATTGCAATACGCGTCCACCGATGGTCTGCTGACACTGGGGAAAGGCGGGCACCAATGCGGTTCACCGGCAGGACTGGCGGTATTTGAAGCCGCCGTCCTCGCAAGCCAGGCTTATCGCGCCGTCACACCGCTCAAGCCCCAAAAGGTGTCGCTGCTGTGGTGTCTGGTGTGAGACACGGGGCAGGCACGGCATTTTGAATGCCTGGAGATAAGCCCAACCCGGGAGGCATCGAAACGCGTATCATCCAGCGGGGCGCTGAAAGGCCGACAAACCACCCCCTCAAGCTATGAAAACCATTCTTGCCCTCATCGATTTCTCAGATGTCACCCCGAAGATCGTGGAGCACGCACATGCTCATGCGAAAGCTTTTGGCAGCGACATTGTTCTCATGCATGTCGTGCCGCCGGAGCCTCTGGTGGTGGATTTTGAACCTCCCGCCGTCCCCCCGGATATCTTTAAGGAAAGACAGCGGGCACTGCTCGCCATGCGTGACTCCCTGATGGAGCAAGGCGTCAACGCGACGGCGCAACTGTTTGGCGGCCTGCTGCTGGAAACCGTTCTGGCCCAGATCAGACAGCTCAATCCAGATGTCATCATCATGGGATCGCACGGGCACGGTGCGCTGTACCATCTGATCGTCGGCTCGGTCACGGAAGGGATCATCAAGCACGCCGCCCGGCCCGTGCTGGTCATACCAAGCATGCCTGCGCCTGAAACCACTCCTCTCAAGGCAGCCGCCAAGAAAACCCGGCGCAGCATGAAGACTGGCACGCTGATCGGCGCGTTGGGTGGAACACCTGCCCCTCTTTGACTGCTTGGACGTAAGTACAAAACGTTAGGAGGCTGTCACAGCAGGTGCGCACATCCTCGCGGGGTCGAGTGCTTCATTCAGTTCGGTTTCGGTGATGCCAAGTTCGCTCAGGCGATCCATGCAGAGAGTGCGCACGGGGATGCCGGTCTTCGCACTCTCTTTCGCTATCACCGCGGCCTTGTCGTAGCCGATTTTTGAGTTCAGTCCGGTGACCATCGCGAGGCTATATTCGATCAAGTCGTTGCAGCGCTGTTTCCTGGCCTCGATGCCGACGACACAGCGTTCGCAGAAGATTTTGGAGGCGTTTGTCAGCAGTTCGATGCTCTCCAGCAAGGCGGCGGCGAGGGCGGGCATCATGACATTGAGCTCAAAATTGCTGCCAGCGGCGGCACACCAGGTGACGGTGGCGTCGTTGCCGAAGACCCGCGCGCAGACCTGCATGAGACTCTCGCACATCACCGGGTTCACCTTGCCGGGCATGATGCTGCTGCCGGGCTGGGTGGCAGGCAGTGCGATCTCGCCGATGGCGCATTGCGGGCCGGAGCCGAGCCAGCGGATGTCGTTGGCGATCTTGAAAAGACTGGTGGCGATGGTTTTCAACTGGCCGCTGACTTCGACGAGGGCGTCTTTGGAGGACTGGGCTTCGAAGTGATCCTTCGCCTCGCGGAACGGAATGCCGGTCTTCTCCGCGAGCAATGCGATGGCCTTCGCGGGGAAGTCAGGGTGACCATTCAGCCCGGTGCCGACAGCGGTGCCACCGAGAGGAAGCTCGGCGATGGCCTTGAGGGCTTTATGAACGCGGTCCACGCCGTGTTCGACTTGTCGCGCGTAGCCATTGAACTCCTGGCCGAGCCGCACAGGCGTGGCGTCCATGAGATGGGTGCGGCCGATCTTGAGCACGTCCCAGAATTCCTCCCCCTTCGTCGTCAACGCGACCTGGAGTTTTTCAAGGGTGGGGAGAAGCTTGTTCTGCAGCTCCTGCGCGACAGCCACATGCATGGCAGTGGGGAAGGTGTCGTTGGATGACTGCCCCATGTTCACATGGTCGTTCGGGTGGACGGGATCCTTCGCTCCGATGGGTTTGCCAGCCAACTGGCACGCGCGGTTCGAGATGACCTCGTTCACGTTCATGTTCGTGCTCGTGCCGGAACCGGTCTGATAGATGTCGAGCACGAAATGGGCGTCGAGTTTCCCTTCCGCCACTTCGAGCGCGGCCTGTTCGGTGAGTTCCGCCTGGTCCTTCGGCAGGAGTCCCAGCTCGTGATGCACACGAGCTGCGGCCCACTTGATGAGACCATACGCATGCACGATGGGATAGGGCATGGGCCGCCCGCTGACGGGGAAGTTCAGTACGGCGCGTTGTGTGCTGGCCCCATACAAGGCGTCCACCGGCACGGACATCTCGCCCATGCTGTCTGTTTCGATGCGCGTGCTCATGCCAGACTATGCACGCAAGAAAACGAAAGATAAAATGCCGATGAGGTTCTGATTTGCGCGCAGCACAATCGCAGATGGCAGCTTTCTGGCTGTGTTTTTATTTTGAATATGTCTTGCCTGCGGATGGGTGGCGATGCGGTGCCCGCTCGTATTATTTGGCGTAAAAACACTCTTGCTATGAAAACGCTCTTACTTTGCACTCTACTCACATCATCCTCATTGGTTTCCTGCACCAGCGGACCCCGTGCCCGTGAGGGAACTGTCATCGGTGCCCTCGGCGGAGCAGCCGTGGGCGGACTCGCTTCCCGAAGCCTCGGCGGTGCCGCCGTTGGCGCTGGCGTCGGTGCCCTGGCTGGGAACGTGATCGGTGGCTCGATGGACAGACGTCGCCGCTAATTGATCCGCGACGTTTAGTTCAGCCAAACTGGGATCGATAAAGAATAGCATCCACTGTCTTGCCACGGTGGATGTTTCTTTGCCGTCGTGTGGCCCCTCGTCGGTGCGCTCGCTCTACTTCAGCTCGCCAAGCACTCGCTTGATGTCAGCGGCCTGCTGGTCGGTGCTGGCTTGGTAGTCCTGCCAGACGACCTTGCCGTCCTTGATGAGGAAGCAACTGCGCTTGGCGAGCGAGAGCGCTCCTTTGAGCATTTTCTCCACCTTGAAGGCGGCGACGATCTTGCCCTCGGGGTCGGCGATGAGGTCATAGGGCAGCGTGAACTTGTCCTTGAACTTTTTCTGAGCGTCCGGCTTGTCGAAGGAGACGCCGAGTACCTGCACGCCGTCCTTGGTCAGATCCGCAAAGGCGTCGCGCAGGGAGCAGGCCTGCTTAGTGCAGCCGGGGGTGTCAGCCTTCGGGTAGAAAAAGACAACGATGGGGCCTTTCTTGTACACGTCGGCAAAGTTGACGGTGGCGCCGTCTTGATTGATGCCGGAGACGGCGGGGGCGTCGTAGTTGACCTTTTCACCTTCTCCGGCGACGGCGGTGCCAAAGAGAGCGTTGAACAGGGCGGTAAGCATAAGGAGGCGCGTTTTCATGAGGATAACGTAAAGACTGGGTTATTCGATGCTGGCTTTGAGACCGGGGATGGCACTGGCGAGTTGTTTTACGCCGGCCTTGGTGGCCTTGGACTGCCAGAGATAGACATTTTTGAGGCTTTTGATTTTGGCGAGGTGCTTCAATCCGGCGTCGGTGATGTCGGTTCCGTAGAGATTGAGGCTCTCAAGCTTTTTGAGCCCGATGAGTGCTTCGAGACCAGCGTCCGTGATTTTGGTCTGGCGCAAATCGAGGGAAACGAGGCGGGGAAGCTGCGCGAGGGTCTTCAAGGCACCGTCGGTGATGATGGTGCGGCCGAGATCGAGCTGGACGATGTTTTCTTTGATCGGCAGAATGGCGACGACTTTGGCGTCATCGCACTTGGAGACGCCGGTCAGGAAATCGACGCGCACGAGCGGGCTTTCGACTTTTACCGGGGCAACTTGGGCACCGGCGGCCTTCGCCTTGGCGAGAAGGTCATCGGAGAGTGGCTTCACTTCTTTTTCGAGGCTGGCGTAGAACAAATCGTGAGGGCGGGGCTTGAAGGGCTTCGCCGACTCGGTCTGGGCACCGGCGGGCATGCCTGCCACACTGCCGACCCAGCCGCCGAAATTCGCGCCTTCCTCGATCCAGGTTTTGAGCAGCTTGATCTCCGCAGGGGTGAGATCCTCGCCTTTGGACGGCATGTGGCCGTCGTCATCCTTCGGCAGCATGACAGACTCGTAAATGCCGCTCTTGTCAGGAGCACCCGGCGTGAGCACAGGGCCGTTTTCGCTGCCTTTCAGGATGGCCCAGGAGGCATCGAGGCGCAGGCCAGCCTTGGGTTCCTTTTTTTTACCGTTCTCTTCGAAGGGAGCCTTGTGACACTCGATGCACTTCTTGGTGATGACGGGAAGCAGGTCTTTTTCAAAGTTTACCGCCGCAAATGCGGAGGACACGGACAGGCAGATGGCGACAAATAGTGTGAAACGAAACGCAGGAGTGGACATGTGGTTGGGGAGGGTGATAGAACTAAAAATAATTGCGAGGCGCGTCTGCCCGCCAAAATAGGGGCAGGGATAACGCTTGCCTGCCTGTCTTGTTTCAGAGAAATGATGAGCAACCCAACTACCAATCATGAGCACGCCCACCTCCGCCCAAATCGAAGCTGATTCGGTCCTTCGCCGCAGCACTTTGGCCATTGTCATGGGCGGCGGAGCCGGGACGCGGCTCTTTCCGCTGACCAAGGATCGCGCGAAGCCCGCCGTACCGCTCGCCGGCAAGTATCGCCTCGTCGATATTCCCATCAGCAACTGCATCAACTCCGGCCTGCGTCAGGTCTATGTGCTCACGCAGTACAACAGCGCCTCGCTCAACCGCCACCTCTCGCGCACCTACCGCTTCGACCAGTTCACACGGGGGTTTGTCGAGGTGCTCGCCGCGCAGCAGACGCCGGAGGGCGAGCGCTGGTACCAGGGCACCGCCGACGCTGTGCGGCAAAATCTGCGCTACTTCCTCGATGGCGGACACGACTACTTCCTCATCCTCAGCGGTGACCAGCTCTACCGCATGGATTTCCGCAAAGTGATGCGCGAGCACCTCGCGCATGAGGCGGATCTCACCATCGCCACGCTACCGGTGAACGCGACGGACGCGACCGGCTTCGGCATCATGCACTCGGATGAAAACGGCCGCGTCTATGAGTTCGTCGAGAAACCCAAGGATCCCGCCGTGCTGAAGAAGCTCAGTATGCCGGTGGAGACCTTGCGCAAAATGGGGCTGCCCACCGACGAGCCACGGTTTGAGGCTTCCATGGGCATCTACCTCTTCAACCGTCAGGTGCTCGAAGAGTGCCTGGACAACACGCACAACGACTTCGGCAAGCACATCATTCCCACGGCGATCAAAGACCGCCGTGTGCACACCTACAACTTCCAAGGCTACTGGGAGGACATCGGCACCATCCGTTCCTTCTTCCAGGCCAATCTGGATCTCTGCAAACTGGTCCCGCAGTTCGATTTCTTCGACTCCACCGCCCCTATCTTCTCCCACTCCCGTGCGTTGCCCGCCACGAAGATCAACGGTGCCACCATCCATCACGCGCTCATCGCCGACGGCTGCATCGTCACCGATGCCCACATCGAAACCGCCGTCATCGGTGTCCGCTCCAAGATTGAGCCCGGCGCGACGATCCGCGACACCATCATCATGGGTGCCGACTTCTACGCTGGAGCCGCCGGCACAGACCCGGACCGTCCGCCGCCCGGCATCGGCCGCAATTGCCGGATCGAGCGTGCGATCATCGACAAAAACGTCCACATCGGTGACAACGTCGTCATCACTCCTGAAGGCAAGCCCAGCGAGATGGACGGCGACAACTTCTACATCCGTGACGGCATCGTCTGCATTCCCAAGGACGCCATCATTCCGGCGGGTACGTGGATCTGACGGGGTGCCCGCCAAAATTTCATGCTTCACAAGCACGGCACGTTACGTTAAAACGCCGCCATGAAGCATGCATCCTGCGTTTTCCTTGTTCTCGGACTGATCCTCGCCACGGCGAGCGCGCAATCGTCTGAACTCCGCACCTTCACCAACACCCAGGGCAAGGCGATCCAGGCGAAACTCGTCGGCACCGCAGGAGATCAGGTGACGATCGAAATGGCCGGCGGCCAGCGCTTCACGCTGGGGATTAACACGTTTTCGCCTGCGGATCAGGAGTATGTGAAGAAATCCTCTGTTTTGAAATTCAACGGCCCGAACGACAAGCTGGACCCGGCAGTCGTGAACGAAGTTGTCGGCCTGCCGTTGTTCGCGGACGCGATGCTGTGGCAGACCAAGGCGGACGAAGTGGCAGGCAAGCTGGAACTCAAGAAAGAATCAGAGACCAAGGTCTCCAGTAGTTTCCGCTCCTATCCCAAGGACACCTTCCGCATGTTCGGCGCCCGGCCCTACTCCGTGGCGCTCTATGCCGCCGACGGACTGACGACCAACCTCTCGCTGGTGTTTGCCAACAAGGGCGACCTCTTCGGCATGGACGGCGAAAACAACAATCGCGTGGACCGCAACACGCCCAAAGCCCAGGCCCTGGCGATCTTGGAAAGGGCCATGAAGGCGGATGTGGCGGCCATCACCGCGAAGCTCTCCGAGAAGCTGGGCGAACCAGTGAAGCAGCGTTTTGGCGACGGCGAGGCACGCGACACCATGCTCCGCTGGGACTGGCGCGGTCACTCGATCCTGCTGCGCGAGCAGGAGGGCGAGTATGTTGGCGTGGAGCTGGTGACCACCGAAGTGTCCGACGCTGGTGGCAAGGTCAAAATGACCGGTGACAAAATCATCCGTGATCGTGCCCTGGCAAATGTGGAGAAGCGCCCGAACGGCGATGTCGTGATCAGCGAGATCCCGATGGTGGATCAAGGACCGAAAGGCTACTGTGTTCCCGCCACGGCGGAGCGTGCGATGCGTTACCTCAGCGTTCCCGCGGACATGTATGTGCTGGCGATGGCTGGCGAGACCAACATCGGCGGCGGCACCAGCGTGCAGATGCTGCTGGAAGGCGTGCGCAGCGACATCCGCCGCAAAGGCCGCTCGTTCGACTCCTGGCAGAGCGAGTTCAAGCTCAAGGACTTGCAAAAGTACATCGACAAAGGCGTTCCGGTGATCTGGGGTCTCTACAGTACGGATGCCTTCAACGATCTGGCCAACAAGCGCACCAAAGACCGCCAGGACATGACCGATTTGACCGCCTGGAAGGCCAAACTGGCCGAAACCAATGGCGCGGCCACGCTTCGCAAAGAGAAGGACCAGGGCCACGTCGTCCTCATCATCGGTTACAACAAAGAGACCAACGAAATCGCCTTCAGCGACAGTTGGGGCGAACGCTACAAGGAGCGCTGGATCACCATTCCTGAAGCGGAGATGATCTCTCAGCAGGAATACTGGGTCGTGGGGTTTTAATTCGCGCTGTAAACGGAGAACAAACTCATGCTCGTTTGATCCGTCTCACAACCCGTGAGACGGCGAACATCAAGACTATGATGATGCTTCCAAGAACCAGCCATTCGGTCCAGGTAAGCACTGATTTACTTCGCTCTTCCTCACGCAATTCACGTTCGTAGGCCACGCGTGCGGCCAGTTCCGGATACATCCTCGGGCTTGCCGTCTTCCAAACAGCAAGATCCGCGTCCGTGAGGAGAGAGCAGTCCAAACCCGTGCGCCTCAAGATCTCGGGCAACGACTGGTTTTCTGCGTTCAACACGATCACGGCATCACTGCCGATGGCCACATTGTTTTCATAAAAGTGAACCAGCAGCACCGCCTTCTGGCCCGCTCGCAGGTGACGGTAATCGCCCCAGCCTGGATCGATCTGCTCATAAAGATCATGAGGATGCTCTTTGCTCAATCGAACCGTCGTGGCCGCATGGAGCTTTGGGCTTTCCCGATCACCTCCTGAATGCGCAAAACGCACGACTCCTTCAGAAGAGCCTTGCCCGGCGATTGAATCACCTCCGACTCAGCCTGCACGACTTCGGCAATCACGATGACATCAGCAGCCGTGATGTGGCCCTCAAACCAGGTCGTGCATGGAATCTCCACCTCCTTGGAAGCGGCTCCAAGTGGAACCATCAGCAGCAAGACCAGCCAGCGCATGACATCACCCTCGCAGCGCCCGCTGGCGCAGAAAGTGATCCGCCAGCACCAGATGCACCATCGCCTCGACCATCGGCACGGCGCGTGGGAGAACGCAGGGATCGTGGCGGCCTCTGGCGGAGAGCGTGGTGTCCTCGCCAGTGTTGGTCACGGTCTTCTGCTCGCGCAACACGGTGGCGGTGGGTTTGAAGGCGACGCGGAAGACGATGTCCTCGCCGTTGCTGATGCCGCCCTGGACGCCGCCGCTGCGGTTGGTTCGAGTGCGGACGTTTTCTCCATCCATGTAGAACTCGTCGTTGTGCTCCAGACCGGTCATTTTCGAGCCTGCAAAACCGCTGCCGATTTCAAAACCCTTCGTTGCCGGCAGGCTGAGCATCGCCTTGGCCAGATCGGCCTCCAGGCGGTCGAACACCGGTTCGCCAAGGCCGGGCGGCACACCACGCACGACGCATTCGATCACACCACCGACGCTGTTGCCCTCGCTGCGTATGTTTTCGATCAGGGCGATCATTTTCTCCGCTGCGGCGGGGTCGCAGGTGCGGACGATGTTGGATTCAATGACAGCGGAATTCAGTGCGGCACCGGTCGGAACCTCAGCGTGGATGTTCTGCACCGTTTTGACGTAGGCGAGGCATTCGTAGCCGGAAATCGAGTGCTGCAGCACCTTGCGGGCGATGGCACCGGCCGCGACGCGGCCAATCGTTTCACGCGCGCTCGATCTGCCGCCGCCCGAGACGGCGCGGATGCCGTATTTGGCGTCGTAGGTGTAATCAGCGTGGCTGGGCCGGTACGCCTGCTGCATTTCGGTGTAGGCCGAAGGGCGCTGGTCGGTGTTGCGCACGAAGATTCCGATCGGCGTGCCGAGCGTCTGCCCGTCGAGCACGCCAGAGAGGATTTCGGCTTTGTCGTCTTCTTTGCGTGGCGTGACGATCTTGCTCTGGCCGGGACGGCGACGGTCGAGTTCTGCCTGGATGTCCTCCACCGTCAGAGGAATGCGCGGCGGGCAGCCGTCGATGACGACGCCGACGCCGGGGCCGTGGGATTCGCCCCAGGTGCTGATGCGGAAAAGTGTGCCGAGACTGCTGGACATGAGACCGCATCATGGCCGGGGATGAACGTGCTGCAAATATCTCGTGCTCGCCTGCGCCGATGATTCACGCCTCCACCGGCTTCTCCGTCATCGGGATGGCATCCTTCGCCGGAGCGGGGGCCATCCAGGTGCTGAACTCGGCTTTGAGCCAGACCATGATGCCGTCGAAGAGCAGGCGGCCCGCCGAAGTGTCGGGGGACATGCTCATGCGCGGTGCAAGGAAGTGGCCGTGATTCTTGCGCCCGTAGATGCCTTTGCGCACACGCTCCTGCGCGATGCAGACGAGGCGGCGGTTGTAGAAGGCCATGAACCTGCCGAAAAAAGCCCCCACCGGACCGTCATAGGGCATCAGCGTCCATTCGAGCGCGGGATTGGTGTAAACACCGCGCACCGGGCCGAGAAAGTAGGTCGCGAGGTCCATCAGGAAGGCGGCGTGCATCAGTTCCGCGTCGCCGAGGTAGGTGTACTTGTCTTTGTAGAGCGCCTCGAACCAGGTGCGGTAGCTGCGCGGGTAGGCCGTGTTCAGGTAGTCGGTGATCATCTGCGTGTCCTCACCGGCGAGATTTTTACGCACGAGTTCGCTGGCGGCGAAGACCGTGTAACCGCAGAAGTCGAGGCCCTGGCTGTAGAGCGGGTCCATGAACCCGGCAGCGTCGCCGACCATCACCCAACGGTTCCCGGCGATGTATTCGGCGTGGTAGCCGAGGTTCTTGTAATAGAACGTGTCGTCCGCGTCCGGGATGGCGTTTTCAAACATCAGCCTGCCCACAGGATGGCTCACCAGATGCGCCTGGAGCCGGGTGACGAGGGACGGCCCTTCCGGCAGCGTGTACAAACGACGATCCCAGGTGACACCGGCGCTGAAGCTGCCATCCGACAACGGAATGATCCAGCACCACCAGCCGCGGCCCATGAGGTGATTGGTGGCCGTGGTGCGGATGCATTTGGCCTCTGTCGCGAGCTTCGGAAACATCTTGCGGCTCTTGAAGCTGTCGAGGTCATTGACGTTGCGGAAGCGGCACCAGACCGAGGAGGTGGGATGCTCGTCGCCGATGGAGTGGTGAATGCCGAGCTTTTTGGCGAGTAAGGCAGCTTTGCCGGAGGCGTCGATGAGCCAGCGCGTGGTGATGGTGCGCATCTGCCCTTCCTGCGGCATGATTTCGAGCGTGTGCGGTGCCTCGCTCTCGGACAGTGTGATCAATTTGATCGTGGCTGGCCGCAGCAGCTCGCAGCCAAAATCGCAGGCTTCTTGGAGCAGATGCTCATCCAGAATCGAGCGGTCGAGCTGAAAGGTCGCCAGACGCGACTGGAAGCGCGGGCCGATCTCCGTGAGATCATCGACGGAGTCTTCGGGCGTTTTGCAGAACCACATGCGCAGGCCGTGCTTCTGGTAGTGTTTGGCACTCAGGTGGCTGGACTGGTGCAGGACGCGTGTGAGGAAGCAGCCGGCGACCTCGGAGGTGCTTTCGCCCACCTTGCGGTCGAAATGCACGGTGCGTTCGACGATCAGCACACGCATGTCGGGATGGTCGCGTTTCAGCAGCATGGCGGCCGCCGCGCCCGAAAACGCCCCGCCCATGATGACCACGTCGTAATCGGCTGCAGGTGTCGTCATGGCGTGAGAGGTGAAAAAGTCAGTTGTCGGAGGCGGTGTGACGGTCGAAACAGAACGCCTCCCGCCTACCCTTGTCCGCGTCTAAATAATGCCATCCGCCGAAACTGCAAGCCACCAGCCGCAGACGCACGCCGCCCCTGCACGTATGGGCCTGCATGCGGCGTTCTGGACGCGTCTGATGCTGTTTATGATGCGCTGGTTGCCCGCTTTTGTGATCACGGCGCTCGTTTATCCAGTGACGGCGGTGACTTATCTGCTGGCGGTGCCGCAGCGTGAGGCGGTGCGTGCGAATCTCAACGCCCTCATGCCGGGCCGGGGTTCCAGCGCCCTGGCGGGCTTCCAGGTGTTCCTCCAGTTTGCGCTGACCTATCTGGACCGGCTGTGGCATCTGCATTTCCAGCGTGAGGTGAATTGGGAAATCATCGGCAAGGAGGATTTCGAGGCGCTGCAAAAGACGGCGGGAGGAGCGTTGGTCTTTACCGTGCATTCCGGCAACTACGACATCGGCGCCGGGCTGTTCGCACGCAAGTTTGGCCGCCCGATCCACACCGTGCGCATGCCTGAGGCCACGGCATCGCTGCAAAAACTGCGCGAGGAAGAACTGCGCGAGGAGGAGCGCCGCCACCCGCATCTGCACGTCCATTACAACGAACCCGGCGGCCACCTCGGCATGGAACTCTGCCGCAAGCTGCTCGCCGGCGAGGTCGTCTGCGTCCAGGGCGACCGCGTTATGGGCGATGTGGCACCCACGCACGCCAGCATCGACGGTGTGACCTATCTCATTCCCCGTGGACCGCTCGTGCTGGCTGAAGTGACCGGCGTGCCGTGTTACCCCGTCTTCTTGAGCCGTCGTGGTCGGCTTGCTTATCGCATTGAAATTGGCAAGCCGTTCCATCCAGGCGGGCGCAAGCCCAAGGCGGCCGAAGTCAGCGCCGCCTGGGTGCCGGTGATGCATGATTTCCTCTCACGACACTGGGACCAATGGTTTGTGTTTGAACCGCTCGTCACCCGCGATCCGGCATGAATGCAGAATCACGCCATCGCTGCCTGCAACGCGCGTATCTTCGCTTCGCCATCTCGTTCACGCCGCTGCTGATCGTCGGCTGGCTGGTCTGGCAGGGGTGGGTGGGCGCGGCGGTGTTTTTGTTCTGCACCGTGCTCACCACCATCACGATCGGCACGTTGGTGCCGCGTTGCGCATTGTTCGGCCGCATGATCAAACGGCTGCCGCAGGCTGGAAACCGCGCGCTGCTCACCATCGACGACGGCCCGCATCCACAGCACACACCCGCGATTCTCGACATCCTCGACCGTCACCACATCAAGGCGATTTTTTTCCTCATCGGTGATCGGGCGGCACAGCATCCCGAACTCGTGCGTGAGATCGTCGCGCGCGGTCATGAGGTCGGCAATCACACGCAGACGCATCCCGCCACCACCTTCTGGGCGCTGCGCCCGGCAGGCTTGTGGCGCGAGATCGCCGGCTGCCAGGAGACGCTCACCTCCATCTGCCCGGAACATCCACCGCGCTTCTTCCGCCCGCCCGCCGGTCATCACAACATGTTCACCGCCCTCGTCGCGCAGGCGTTGGGCCTGAAGATGATGCTCTGGGATGCGCGAGGATTCGACGGTGTGATTCAAAACGTGCATTTCGTCACGCAACGCATCCGCAACCGGCTGAAACCGGGTTCCATCGTCCTGATTCATGAGGCCACGCCCATCGCCATCGAAGTCGCGCAGTCCGTGGTGGCGTTGTTGGCGGAAAGCGGCCTGGAATGTGGCACGGAGCCGGGCGCGCTAACGTTCAGCAACGATGAGGTGGTTGTTGAACGGCGTTCCGCCCCATAACGGCTCCGCGCGCACCCGCAGCCCGGCGGAACTGAGCACGGACTCGAACAAAGCACGGTCGGGATAGCAAACAGGCGCCGCCTTCATCCAAAACGTCAGCTTGGCGAACCAATCACCCGCCACGGTGATGCGGAAACGCGTCGAATCATCCGCCAGACAACTGCGGATGATCAATTTCCCTCCTTCCTCCACTCGGGCCGCCGCCGCGTGCAGCAGCGTCTCCTGCTCCACACGCGTGAAGAATTGCAGGATGTCGAGGATCACCACATTTCCGCCAAAATCCGGCAGTCCGGTGCGCGCATCGCCTGCCATGAAGCTCAAACCCGCATAACCACCCTGCCCTGTCATGACTTGCGCACTGGCGATCTTCCGCGTGTCGTAATCAAAGCCGATGATGTCCGGCGTGAAGCCGGATTCACGCAGATAAAAGGGCAGCAGGCCGAGGCCGCAACCAATGTCGAGCACCGGCAGCGCTGATCCGGCCAGCTCACGTGTCACCGCCGTATAAACCGGGTCTGAACGCAGCTTCATCGCCGTGTAACAGCGGTCCCAGCGCTTGGCGCTGAGCGAGGCGATGTGTTTCAAGGCGGCGGCAGGCAGCGGGGTATTCATGATTTTCCAATCCATCTACGCGGCACTTCCCACGGTGCCAGCAATGAGCAGGCTTTGGTTTTGAACGCGGCGTCGATCTCCGCCTGTGGCACATCGAGTTCGGCCACGATATCCTGACAGCGCTCGGGATCACGGCTCGACGCCCCTCGAATCGTCACCCTCGGCAGCTCTGCGGCACGCTTGATCTTTTCGCCGATCTCGGCCGGGCTCAGCTTGCGGCCGGCCACGTTGATGCCGCCTCCGATGCACTGTTCGAACATCAAGCGCTCTCCACTCGGGTCGATCTGGTCGCTGGTGGTGAAAAAACCGCCGCCATAGCGCTCCTCCGGCAGCAATTCATCGTACCCAAGGCCCACCGAACTGCTGGTGACGACCAGGCGGCCTTTATGATCCGTCTGTGTCTGCACACCGGGCAGGAGTGAGCCGAGATCACGCGCATCACTGCGCAAAACGTCCGAATCATCCCACGACACCGCCCCGCATTCGCTCGTGCCATACAGGTTATGAATCTTCAGCCCGTGCTTCTCCAGCGCAAGACGCTCCAGTTCGAGTGTGAGCGGTGATCCGGCGGAAATCGCAAGGCTGACATTGCCAAACCGCACCTCGCCCATCAGCCAGGCCTTCCACAAGGCCGGAACGCCCGGCAGAAAGACACGCGCGTGATGTTTCATCGCCTCCATCAACGGTTGGGCAAACGGCTGCGGCGCAAAACAAGTCGGCACGCCGTTGAACAGCGTTTGCAGCACCGTCATCGTCAGGCCGAACGAGTGCGCGCATGAAATCGCCGCCACCCCCACGCCGTGCGCGCCAAGATCGAGCGCCGCATGCAGGCGGTCCACATCGGCGGCGATTTGATCGAGCGTGAAGAATTGGCAGCGACGCAGACCAGAACCACCGACGGTTTGTTTGATCAGTGCGGTGCCTGCGGGCGGTGGAATGGACGGAACACGGCGCTGACGGTCTTTTTCCACCAGATGCACCGACACGTCGTGGAGAAACCCGGCCAGCAACGCACGCAAAACCTCCGGCGCATCGCCCTGCACCAAAACGTGATCCCCAGCAGGCTTCATCGCCCGTGCTTCGTCATCAAGCTGGCGGAAGGTCGTGGCGCTGCCGTCGGCTAGATACAGGGCCGCCTGCGCGCCGCGCTCTGCCACAATACGTTCCCAGCGTTCACCAAACATTTGCAGTCCTTGCGACGAGGCGTAATCCATGTCCTGCGTCGTGCCGTAGAATGAACACTTGCGTGGGCAGTTCAACCACCGTGCGCGACGAATCTCACCTGTTTCCAATCTTTTCTTCCGTGCCGCCACCCCCACGCCAGCGCATCGCCATCACCGGAGCCGGGATTGTTTCGCCGCTGGGCCTGGGCTGGCAGGCGAATGAGCAGTCGTTGGCGGCGGATCGCATCGCGTTCCGGCCGGTCGAGCTTTTCGACACGACCGGTCTCATCGCCAAAACTGCCGGGGTGGTCGATGTGCCTGCGGAAAACCTGTTTCACCGTGTTTCCGCGCACAAACAGGCCTTCGTCGATCGCGGCACGCGCATGCTGCTCCTTGCCATCCGCGAAGCGCTGGCCCAGGCCGGGCGTGAAACCATGGACGGCATCGACGCGATGGTCATCGGCACCTCCGCCGGGGCGATGCCGCTGGGCGAGGCCTATTTCGAAAACGCGCGCCAGGATGCAGGACGTGTCCCCTCCCAGCTTTCCCGTGCGGAGCATTACCAGCCACAGCGCCAGATGAGCAGCATCGCCGCCGAATTCGGCTGGCGTGGCCCGGTCATCATCGTTTCCAACGCCTGCGCCTCCGGTGCCAACGCCATCGGCTGGGCGGCCGACATGATTCGTTCTGGCAGGGCCAAACGCGTGATCGCTGGCGGCTACGATGCGCTCGCAAAACTCGTGTTTTCCGGATTCGACAGCCTGCACGCCCTCGCCCCCAGCGGCATTCCACGCCCCTTTGATGCGCAGCGCGATGGCCTCGCGCTGGGTGAAGGTGCCGCCGTGATGCTGCTCGAAGCCGAGGATGCGCGCCAAAGCGACGCGCTGGGAGATGTGGCCGGCTATTCGACCGCCACCGACCTGCATCACCTCACGCAGCCCGACCCCGAGGGAAAAGCCGCGATCCGCACCATGACGAGCGCCTGCGCCCAGGCCGGTGTTTCTCCGGCGCAAATTGGCTATGTGAACTCCCACGGCACCGGCACGCCCTTCAATGACGTGGCCGAAGCCGCCGCCATCGCCGCTTGGGCGGGTGATGCTGTGAAAAACATTCCCGTCAGTTCCACCAAATCGGCGATGGGTCATCTCCTCGGCGGTGCCGGAGCAGTCGAGGCGGTGATCTGCCTGATGGCGTTGCGCGGCCAATGGCTCCCCGCGAGCCTGAACGTGCGCGAGGTCGATCCCGCCGTGTGCTTTGACCTCGTGCAAAAATTCCGCCAAGCCCGTTTGGAGCATGCGCTGACCAATTCCTTCGGCTTTGGCGGCACAAACGCGACCCTCGTCCTGCAAAGGAGGACCGCATGAACACGAGCGACATCCATATTCGCGGTGTTGGAGCCGTGAGCGCCGCAGGCTGGAGCGCCGCTGACCTGCTCAAGGCCGTGCGTGCTGGAACGCCGCTGCCAGCCACCGGCTGCGCACGTCCCGGCGATGAGCGCACCTGGCCCTGCGAGACGCGCCTCGTTCCCGCCGTGCCGCCGGAAAAGATCTCGCGTCATCCACGCCTCCGCCGCTCAAGTGCCATCACGCGCTACTCGGTGGCCGCCGCACTCGAGGCGCTGGCCGATGCCGGGCACGACCCTGCGGCTCCGCCACAGGGGCTGGGCATCCTTTTCATCATGATGAACGGCTGTGTGAACTACACAGGCCGCTTCTACCACGAGGTGCTGCAAAATCCCGCGCAAGCCAGCCCGCTCATCTTCCCGGAAACCGTGTTCAACGCACCTGCCTCGCACCTCGCCTCCTTCCTCGGCATCGACGGTGCGGTCAGCACGCTCGTGGGCGCGCCGAACACGATCATGGAGGCGCTCGACACCGCCACGTTCTGGATTCACAGCGGCCTCGTCGAGGAATGCCTGCTCATCGCCGCCGAAGAGTGCGACTGGCTCAGCGCCGAGGCGCTCACCTATTATCACCCACAGCTCATCGCGTCCGAAGGAGCAGGTGCGCTGCTGCTCTCCGCCAGCAGTGGCGGCCCGCGTGTGCGTGATGTGATCGGCCCGCTGGCCTATCTTTCCTGGCAAGAACGCTGCGCCTTGCTGCCGGAACTTGCGGCACAAACACAGGCAAAGCTCCGCGAACCAGCCACCCTCATCGACGACCGCACCGGCATCTCCAAACTCGACCGTGCGGAGACAACCGCGTGGTCTGGGAGCCCATGGCAGACCGTGCTCAGCCCGAAGCTCGTTCTGGGCGAGAGCATGGGCGCCAGCGCGGCCTTGCAGCTTGTGCTCGGAACTCTGGCAACACGTGAAACGCAGCAGCCTGTGGTCATTTCCATGCCCGGCGCCAACACGGCGGCCTACGCGTGCGTGTTGACGCCATGACTCACTTCGGCGGCGCTCCACCCGGCGCCATCGGCATCTTCATTTCACTATAGCCTTCCGGGGCGGTGAACTCCTTGGCATCCACCTCCTGCTCCTTCGCGGAAATGAGCTGAGTGACCATGTTTTTGCCCATCATCGTCATCTCCGACTTCACCACCATGCCGCTGAAATCAGACGCCTGAGGTGCGAGACCGGCCATCGCGTTGCCCATCGCCTTGCCCAGCTTGTCATTGATCGCGTTGATCTCCGCGAACTTCGGAAAGTCCTTCGCCACCCAAAAGCGCCCTTTGCCGAGCTGGCCTTCCCAGGTGAAAATCTCGGCCTCCCAGTCGCCGATCTTTTCTTTTTGCCCCGTCGCCACCGGCTTGGTGGCCGGCTGCTTGTCGAGCGGGGCCGAGGCCTTGGCCGCCATCTCCAGCGCCGTCTTCATCGTCGCCAGATCCATCTTCATGAGCACTTTCTGCGTGTGCATGAGCATCATCATGCCCTCCGCCCCCACCATCACGCTCATCTGCGTCCCCACATCCACACGCGCCTGCTCGCCTTTGATCTTCGTGACCGTCTCCTTCTCCTCACCAGCGGTGTTGGTCTTCTGAATGATGACCCAGTCCGCACGAGCGAACGCGACAGTGCAAAACAGGACGGCGAGAACGCGAATGGAGGTTTTCATGATGCCTTGAGGCTACCCCATGACTGTTTGTGCGGTCAATCCTGATCATCTCCGGTCTTGAACGGCGTTCATCCACTCCGCATGATCGTTCTTTCCGCATGAGCCGCCTCCTTGCCTTCATCCGCCATCACCTTGCTGGTTCCGGCATGCTCGTCGCGCTGCTGCTGCTCTGCGCCTTCTTCAGCATCGTCACCTGGACTGAGCAACATCCGCAGGACGCGGCGGCGGCGAAACAACTGGCCGCACAGATCGCTCCCAATGCCAAAGTGCTCATCGTCGTGCGCCCGCAGGCCGAGGACATCGCCTTTGCGGAAGCTCTGAACGCCGCGCTCGGCTCTCGTGGCGAAATCGTGAAGGGCGAGCCAAAAGACGCCCGTGTCGCATTGCAACGCGCCGCAACCTCCGGCGGGCTCGATGTCATCGCCTGCAATCACGCCACGGCCTCCTGGCTCGTGTTCAGCGATCTCGCCACCGACTTCCCCGCGCTCAAGGACGCTCGCGTGCTCAAACCGAGATCGCAGGCATGGCCGAACTTCCTCAAAGCGGACAACCTGCTCAACATCGCCAATCAAATCGCCGTCATCGCCATTCTCGCCATCGGCATGACACTGGTCATCATCACCGGTGGCATTGATCTGAGCGTGGGCAGCCTGATCGCTCTCTCCGCCGTCGTCACGGCGATGATCGTGCGCGATTGTTTTGAAGGCACGAGCGCGAGTGTGATGGAAATGTTCCTGGCAGGCCTCGGCGGCATCGCCTTGTGCGGCGTGTGTGGCTTGATCTCCGGCACCTTCATCACACGCCTGCGCATGCCGCCCTTCATCGTCACACTGGCCATGATGCTCGTGAGCAGCGGTCTCGCGTATCGTCTGGCGGAGAATCAATCCGTCTATCAGGTGCCGGACTCCTTCGTCTGGCTCGGTCGTGGGTCCGACCTTTTCGGCCTGCCGAACGCCGTCGTGCTCATGCTGCTGCTTTACGCCGCCGCGCATGTCGTGATGACTCAAACCAGCCTCGGCCGTCATCTTTACGCCGTCGGTGGCAACACCGAGGCCGCGTTCCTCTCCGGTGTACCGGTGAAACGCGTCATTCTCATCGCCTACATCCTCTGCGGCCTGCTCGCAGGCCTTGGCGGTGTGGTCACGGCATCGTTGCTCAAAAGCGGATCGCCCACCTACGGCCAGATGTATGAACTGTATGTCATCGCCGCTGTCGTGGTCGGCGGCACGAGTCTCAGCGGCGGCAAAGGCACCATGTCCGGCACCTTGATCGGCGCTTTCATCATCGCTGTGATTCAAAACGGCATGAACCTCACCAACGTCGAGAGCAACACCCAGAAAATCGTCCTCGGACTCGTCATTCTCAGTGCCGTGCTCGTGGATCGGGTGCGAAAGTGAAACTCATCATCCCATGTTCAATTCCTGGTTCCCCGAATCTCAAGACCGCCTCCCGCTGACCTGGTGGAAGCAGCACCCCGTCTATCTCGCCGCAATCATCGCGCTCGTCGGTGCCGCGAGCATGATCGTCACCGCCGTGCTCGGCTACGGCGTCATGGCGCACCTTGTCTTCACCTTCGACAGTACCTTCAACCAGCTCCATCTCTGGACGCCGCTGACCTACGTCATCGTCAATCCACCCAGCCTGTGGATTCTCATTGGCTGCTACCTGCTCTGGAATTTCGGCGAGGCCGTGGAGCGCCATCTCGGCCGCCGTGCCTTCGTGCGCCTGCTGGCCTTGCTTTTGCTGGTCTCACCGCTGCTGATCACTTTGTTTGGCCTCGCAGGTGTTCGCGGTTTCGCCTGCGCAGGCATAATGCAGCTCGAGTTCGGCGTCTTCATCGCCTTCGCCACGCTTTATCCGCGTGCGAAAATCAGCATCATCATCCTCACCATCGACGCCTGGGTGCTTGCCGCTATCTTCGTCGGTCTGAATGCCCTCAGCAGTCTCGCCGCACGCGACTGGGCCTCCCTGCTCCTCCTCGCCGCCAACGTCGGCACCGCCTACGCTTTCATCCGTTACGAAACAGGCGAGTTGAAGCTGCCCTCGATGCCCAAACCCTCTCCCAAGGCCAAAAAGCCCGCGAAAAATGCCACTCCGACCGTCGATGACATCCTCGACAAAATCAGTCGTCAAGGCATGCAAAGCCTCACCGCCGAGGAGCGCCGCATTCTGGACAAGGCGAGCGATGAAATGAAACGCCGCGCCGGTTAGCGCAGCACCACCCGGCACGGTGCCCCGTCCGCGCCTTCGAGTTTGATCGGTAGGCAGATCAGCTCGTAGTAGCCGGGCTTGATCTCGGCCAAGTTGAGGCCCTCGATCACCCAGATGCCCGCGCCGAGCAGGATCTGATGCGTTTCGACAACATCCTTCCCATGACCGCCGATGCTGAGGTAATCGACCCCGACCGTCATGACCTCGTGATCGACGAGGTATTGCGCGGCGTCGGCGCGGATGGAGATGAAGTCTTTGTCGAACTCGTTCATCGCCCAGCTCCGTGTTGAATTGCGCGTCTTGAACAACACACGCTGCCGGGGCGAGAGTTTGAGCTTCTTCAAATCATCCACCGTGATCTGCATCTGATCCTCGCACTCGATCTCAAACACGCGGCAGCGGCCGATCACCGCCTCGAATGGCATCTGCTCCATCGTGATGCCATCCGCGATGAAATGCCGCGGCGCGTCCATGTGCGTGCCGGTGTGGGCGCTCATGCTGAGGTGAGTCAGGTTGCACACCGCGCCGTCTTCCATGCGGTTCACGCGCTTGATGTGGCACTCGGGATCACCGGGCCAGGTCACCATGCCGTCGCGCAGCGACACGGAGACGTCTTTCCAAGGGCGTTTCATAGGCAATAAATACGACACAACCTGCATTATTGACACACTGAAAGACAGCTTTAACAGCGAGCCCCTGGATATCGGGGCGGCAAGCGACGGCGCAAGAGCGGGCTGAAGCTGCCCGTTTGCATGCGCATGCCCCAGCCTTCCACGCTTCCTCGCCGCCAGTTTGTCAAAACCGCCGCCGCAACGGTCTTCGGCTTCCAAATCGTCCCGCGTCACGTCATCGGCGGCCCCGGCTTCACGCCGCCGAGTGAAAAGGTCAACCTCGGCTGCATCGGCATCGGCGGACAAGGCGGCGGCGACATCCGCGACCTGGATGAGTCCGGCCTCGCCAACATCGTCGCGCTTTGCGATGTCGATCTCGATCACGCCGCCGGCACGATCAAAAAATACCCCGGAGCGAAGCTCTACCGCGATTACCGCGAACTCATTGAGAAGCAGAAGGACATCGACGCCGTGCTCGTCGCCACGCCGGATCACGTGCATGCGCCCGCGAGCATCATGGCGATGCGGGCGGGCCGTCACGTTTATGTCGAGAAGCCGCTTGCCCATACCATCGCCGAAGCACGTGCGATGCGCGATGTCGCGAAGGAAACCAACCGCGTCACACAGATGGGCAATCAGGGCCACGCCAGCGAAGGCATCCGCCTCACTCGCGAGTGGATTCAGGCCGGTGCCATCGGCAAAGTCACCGAAGTGCATGTGTGGTCCGACCGCCCTGGCAAATTCTGGGATTCCCAAGGCAAGGCCTATCCCACCGACACGCCACCGCTGCCGAAGAACCTCGATTGGAACCTCTGGCTCGGCCCGGCGAAGGAGCGCGCCTATCACCCCGACTTCTGCCCGCGCAAATGGCGCGGCTGGTGGGACTTCGGCTGCGGTGCGCTCGGCGACATGGCCGTGCATAACGCCGATCCCGCCTTCTACGCGCTCGATCTCGACGCGCCCGACTGGGTCGAGGCCGAAAACGGCCCGAACAACAACCAGTCCTTCCCAGTTTGGAGCATCATCACCTACCACTTCCCCGCCAAAGGCGACCGCCCCGCCGTGAAAATGGTCTGGTATGACGGCGGCAAGCTACCACCACGTCCCGAAGGCCTCGAAGAAACCCGTAACCTCGGCGACAACGGCATCTATTTCGTCGGCGACAAAGGCTGCATCCTCGCCGGTGGCTGGTCCGGCACTCCACGCATTGTGCCCGAGTCGAAAATGCAGCAGTTCGTCATCCCCGCCAAAACGATCCCGCGCTGCCTGAGCGGCCATCGCAAAGAATTCCTCGAAGCCTGCAAAACCGGCAAACCCGAGGATGCGAAGAGTGGTTTCTGGTATTCTGCCCCCTTCACCGAATCGTTGCTCGTCGGTCTCCTCGCCGTGCGCTTCGGCAAACGCGTCGAATGGGACACGAACGCGCTCAAATCGCCCAACACGCCCGAAGCGGACGCGATCATCCACAAAGCCTATCGCGCAGGTTACGGCATCTGATCACGCCAGCAACTTCGGCACCAGCTCGCCATGCACGTTCGTGAGGCGCATGTCGAGTCCTTGGAACTTCACGGCGAGTTTCGTGTGCTCGAAACCGAGCAGATGCAGCAGGGTGGCGTGCAGATCGTGAACGTGAACGGGATCTTCCGCGACGTTGAAACCAAATTCATCGCTCTGACCGAGCGTGAAGCCCGGTTTCATGCCGCCGCCGGCAAACCACATGCTGAAGCAATTCGGATGATGGTCGCGCCCATCGCTGCCCCCCTGCACCATCGGCGTGCGGCCAAATTCGCCGCCCCAGATGACGAGCGTGTCCTCCAAGAGACCACGCTGCTTCAAATCGCGCACGAGCGCGGCACAGGGCTGGTCGGTGAGGCCACATTGATCCTTCAGGCCCTTCACCAGACCGCCGTGATGATCCCACGCCTCATGAAAAAGCTGCACAAAGCGCACACCGCTCTCAATGAGCCGACGCGCGAGCAGACAGTTGTTCGCGAACGATGCCTCGCCAGGCTTCGCGCCATACATGTCGAGGATGTGTTTCGGCTCTTTCGAGATGTCCATCAGCTCCGGCGCGGTCTGCTGCATGCGATAGGCCAGCTCGAAGCTGTTGATGCGGCTGGCGATCTCGGGATCGCCCACGATGTTGAGCCGCTCCTCATTGAGCTGCTTCAAAACATCCAGCGTGTCGCGCTGAGTGGCATCATCGACACCCTGCGGATTGTTCAGGAACAACACCGGTTCGCCGCTGCTGCGGAAGGGCACGCCTTGATAAACCGTTGGCAAAAAGCCGCAGCCGAAGTTGCTCATGCCGCCGCTGGGGCCCTTCTGGCCGCTTTGCATGACGACATAGCCGGGGATGTCCTGATTCTCCGTGCCCAGTCCGTAAAGCGTCCATGCGCCAAAGCTCGGCCGACCAAAGATCTGCGAGCCAGTGCTCATCAAGATCTGCCCCGGCGCATGATTGAAGGCGTCCGTCTTCATCGAGCGCACAATCGTCAGATCGTCGGCAATCTTCGCCGTGTGCGGCAGTAGCTCGCTCAATTCCGCGCCGCTTTGACCATGCCGCGCGAATTTGAACTTCGGCCCGAGCAGCTTGCTGTTCGGATTGATGAACGCGGCACGATAGCCCTTGAGCAAATCCGGCGGCGGCAGTTTGCCGTCCCACTCCGCGAGTTCGGGCTTGTTGTCGAACAACTCCAGATGACTCGGCGCTCCGCCCATGAACAGGTAGATCACGCGCTTCGCCTTCGCCGGGTAATGCGGTTTCTTGATCGCGAGCGGATTCACCACCGCCGGAGCCGCCTTCACGGCCAGATCCATCGCCGCGATGCTCGCCAGCCCCACACCGCACTCTTTGAAAAACCAGCGGCGGCTGCGGTAGCGGGCGTATTCGGCCTGAAGTTCTTGGCGGAGGTTCATAGTGGCAGTCTGGCATGAAAATCGTCGTCTGACGATGCTGTCTATCCCCAGCGGCACGAGAACACATCAGGGGAGGCGGCTTTGTCCATGCAAACGCATTGAAATGAAGGATCGACAAACATGCCGCCGTTCTCAGCGCCCCATGAAGCTCCTCAGCATCCTCCTTTCAGCTTTCAGTTTTCAGCTTTCAGCTTTCGCCGCTGACCGCCCCAACATTCTCTGGCTCACAAGCGAGGACCACGGCCCGCACATGGGCTGCTACGGCGACACGTTTGCCACCACGCCGAATGTCGATGCGCTTGCCGCCAAGGGCATGCTCTTCAAGCGCGTGTGGTCAAACGCCCCCGTCTGCGCCGCGGCACGCACAACGCTCATCGCCGGCATGTATCCGCCTTCGACGGGCGGCGAGCATATGCGCAGCATGACGCAGATGCCGAAGGGCACGAAGATGTATCCACAGTTCCTCCGAGAGGCCGGCTACTACTGCACCAACAACAGCAAGGAGGACTACAACCTCAAGAAGCCCGAAGGCGTGTGGGATCTGTCGTCCGGCAACGCGCATTGGAAGAACCGCAAGGATGGCCAGCCCTTCTTCGCGATCTTCAACGAGACCTGCAGCCACGAAAGCCAGCTCCGCAAACGCCCGCACGAGGCGATTCACGATCCGGCGAAGGTCCGTGTGCCCGCGTATCATCCCGATACGCCCGAAGTGCGGCAGGATTGGGCGCAGTATTATGATCAGGTCACGCTGGCCGACGCCTCCGCTGGCAAACGCCTCGCCGAACTCGAAGCAGCCGGTCTCGCTGCTGACACGATCATCTTCTACTACGCCGACCACGGCAGCGGCATGCCGCGCAACAAACGCTGGCCCTGCAACTCCGGCCTCCAGGTGCCGATGGTCGTGTATTTCCCGCCGAACTGGAAACACCTCGCGCCGAAGGAATACGGCGCTGGCTTGAAGTCCGACCGCCTCGTCAGCTTTGTCGATCTCGCGCCTACGCTGCTCAGCATCATCGGCGTGCAGCCGCCGGAGTGGATGCAGGGCCACGCCTTCGCTGGAAAATTCCAAACCGAGCCACAGCCTTTCGTTTATGGCTTCCGCGGCCGCATGGACGAGCGCATCGACACCGTGCGCAGCGTGACGGACGGACGCTTCGTCTATCTGCGCAACTTCATGCCGCATCTCTCCCAGGCGCAGCATGTCAGTTATCAATTTGAGACCCCCAGCACGCGAGTCTGGCGCAAAGCCTTCGACGACGGCAAAGCCACACCCGAGCAGTCCATTTTCTGGAAGGAACCCAAGGACGCCGAGGAACTCTACGACCTGCAAAGCGACCCCGACGAAGTCCACAACCTCGCCGCCAAGCCCGAACACGCCGAAACACTCGCCAAAATGCGCACCGCTCAAGAGAACCTCGCGCTGAAAATCCGCGATGTTGGTCTGCTGCCCGAAGGCGAGATGCACCAGCGCTCCGAAGGCACCACGCCCTACGACATGGGCCACGATGACAAGCTGTATCCCCTCGCCCGCATCCTCAAAGCCGCCGGTAACGCTTCTTCGATGAAGCCCGACGCCATCGCCGACCTCAAAGCAGGATTCGCCGACAGTGACAACGCCATCCGCTACTGGAGCGCCATGGGCATCCTCATGCGCGGCACGACTGGAGTCGAAGCAGCCCGACAGGAATTGGCGAAAGCCGCTCGCGATAGCTCCACGCACGTCCAAGTCGCCGCCAACTGGGCGCTCGCCAAACACGGCAACGACTACGACCGCCCCGCCGCATTGACCAAACTCGTGAATCTCGCCAACTGGAGCCAGCACAACGTCTTCACCGCCATGAGCGCCCTCAACGCCATCGATGACCTCGGCGACAAGGCCAAGCCCATCGCCGAACAACTCAAAACCCTTCCCGCCAAAGGCGAATCGCCCGATGGCCGCTTCGCCGGCTACGTCGCCCGCCTTCTCGCTGGCCTGAACGGTGGGAAACCTGCCTTTGAAGACGCTGGTGAGCCACCATCGAAGAAAAAGAAGGGCAAGGGGAAGAAGTAAGCGTTCAAGTTGCTGAAATAAGGCAACAAAAAGGCACGACCTCGTGGTCGTGCCTTTCGATTTGAAATCAACGTAAGCAGCCGGGTTATGGCTTCGGCTTGGTGAGCATCTCGAAGTCGTCGCTGCGGAAGGGGGTGACAGGCAGGCCGTCGGTGGTGAGGAGATTGCACACCGGATTGTCCGACCATGCGTAGCGAACGGCAACGGGTTTGGAGACGCCAGCGGCGCTGACTTCGACCTTATCCTTGCCGGTGATCTTGGCGGTGGCCCAGGCCCACTTCTTGTCCTCACCGCAGATGACGAAGCCTTTCACATCACTCACATCGACGGTGCGCAGGCTGCCGCCGAAGGTGTCGAGTGTGATGACGGCCTTGCCACCGGTGAACTCGGCGGATTTGAACTCAGGACTGCGATACGGCAGCTTCATGCCATAATCCTTCACGAGCGCCCAGCGGGCGAGGCGCTCGGCCACATCGCGCTTGTTCTTCGGATGAATGTCGTTGGATTCGCCAAGATCGATGATGACGGCCTGGCCGCCGTTTTGGATGGCGCTCTGGGTTTTGGTCTGGCTCTCGCGCAGTTCAGCCCACTGGCTGGCGGTGGCCTGCTCGGCATCGGTTTTTTCGGCCATGAAGTCGGCGAGCTGCACCCAGTAGAAGGAGAAATCGCCCTGCTTCCATTCGTTGCGCCAGTTCTGGATCATGAAGGGAAAGAGGCTGGCGTACTCGTAGGCACGTCCGGCGTTGCTCTCGCCCTGGTACCAGATCGCGCCCTTGATGCCGTAGCCGATGGTGGGCAGCAAAGCGCCGTTGTAGATGTTGCCGGGGCGGGCGTTGCCACGCAACCAGGCGTCTGGTGCTCCGGGTGCGCGAGTGGTGAAAGGTTTGCCGGCTGCCTTCGCTTCCTCGGCCTGCTTCTTCCAGTTGGCGAGATTGGTCTCATACTGCTTCTTGGCGGCGTCAGAGCTGAGGAAAGCCTCGTTCTTTTTGGTGTTTTCCGAGAGCAGCTTGAAGCGTGGATCCTTTTCCAATTCACCACGGTTCACCCACGCCTCGGCGGCGCTGCCCCCCCAGGCGTTGTTGATCAGACCGACGGGCACATCGAGCATGTTGTGCAGCACTCGGCCGTAGAAAAAGCCCACGGCGCTGAAGCCGCCGACGTTCTGCGGCGAGCACTCGGCCCACGCGCCTTTGAAATCCTGCTGCGGCTCCTGCGTGCCGAGATTTGGCACCGTGATGAGACGGATGTTCGGATACTTCGCCGTGGCGATTTCCAAATCGGCGTCCCAGGAGCTTTGCACGCTCCACTGCATGTTCGACTGGCCGGAGCAGATCCACACCTCGCCGACGAGCACGTTCTTGAGTTCCTTGGCACTGCTGCCCTTGATCGAAATGGTCGCAGGTTTTGCGTTCGCGGGCACGGGATCGAGTTTCACCGTCCACTTGCCGTCTGCACCAGCCTTCGCGGACTTCGATTGATCACCAAACTTCACCGTCACTTCCGTGCCAGGTGTGTCCCAGCCCCAGAGCGGATTCGTCTGCTTTTGCTGCAGCACCATGTTATCGCCAATGATGGCGGGGAGTTTCAATTCGGCGCGGGCGGTGAGCGTCAGCGCAGCGAGGAGGGTGGTCAGGGTCGTGAGTTTCATGGTCGGAAGAACGGAGCGTGAACAAACGCGGTGCCGAGGCGCTTTTCCATCAAACTTTTGCCAACACGCTTGAACTCGCGGCCAGATGAGGCCAAGCGAGGAGGTTCCTCGCACTCGCCATGCACGGTCATTCGTCATTCGCCATTGATTCGCTTCGCTCACCCCTTCGGGGCGGCCGTTGGCTGTCTGTCTTGCTTTGCTCGGCTCTGGTTTCGTCATTGTTGCTCTGCCCCTCGCTTTTGGCGCAGAGCTTTTACCGTGCGTCGCAGAGTTACAGCACCACGCGTGATCCCGACCCGCCGAAATACGCGCGGCATGCGCCGGAGACCGGCATCGACTTCCTCAAAAATGCCGCGTGGCTCGATCTCGGCCTCGATTACCGCTTCCGCTACGAGTATCGCGACGATGACATCCGCCGTGCGCAGGCGGGGCTAGATGATCCGTTTCTGCATCGCACGCGGGCCTACATCGGCATCCACGACATCCTCGACCCCTTCCGCTTCGCGGTCGAGATGCAGGACTCCCGTCGCTATCACAGCCGGTATCCGCGTGACAACCGCGATGTGAACGAGTTCGAGTTCATCCGCCTCTACGCCGAGCTGCACTTCAAAGACCTGCTCGGCCATGATGTGCACGGCAACGCCCGGCCCGCTTTCATTCGCTACGGCATCCACAATTTCGAGTTCCTCGACCGCCGCCTCATCGGCAACAATCAGTGGCGCAACACCGCGAACACCTTCCAGGGTTTCCACGCCAGCCTCGGCCAGGAGCGCAACGACTGGCAGCTCGACCTCCTCGCAGTGCAGCCTTTGAGCCGCCGGCTGTATGACTGGGATCGCCCCGTGGAGCAGCAATGGATGTTTGCCGCCATCGGCCACTGGCGGCGCTGGGCGCACATCATCACGCTGGAACCTTACTATCTGGCGCTGCATCAGTCCGCCCATGCCGGAGTGGCCGAGCGCATGGTTCACAACCCCGGCCTGCGAGGCTACGGCGTCATTGCCGGCACCGGCTTCGACTACGACACCAGTTTCAATTATCAATTCGGCCAGAATGGCACGCGCAAAGTCCGTGCTTGGTCCGGCACCGCCGAGGTCGGTTACCATTTCAAAATGCCTTGGAAGCCACGCCTCAGCCTCTTCTACGGCCAGGCCTCCGGAGACCACGATCCGAACGACGGCACCGACAATCGCTTCGAGCGCTTTTTCGGCTTCAGCCGCCCGTGGTCGGCGAACGACTACATCGTCTTCGAAAACATCCGCGCGCCGAAGCTGCGCCTCGAATGCGCCCCGGCCAAAACCTTCCGCTTCGATCTCGGCTACAGTTGGTACTGGCTCGACAGCGCCACCGACCGCTTCGCCAACGCCAACAACGTCCGCGACGCCACCGGCAGCTTCATCGGCCACGAGTTCGACATCCGCACACGTTTCAATCTCGGTGACAAAACCGAGCTGATTCTGGGCTATGCGCACTTCAATGCGGGCGGATTCATCGAGAACAACGTCAGACGTGGCGACACGGACTTCGCGTACCTGGAGTTCAGCAGGCGGATTTTCTGAAGCCACGCCTAGAAATGGGCAAGTCGTTCAAGCCTTCGGTGCAGCGGACTTGGCCTCTTGACTGTGCCTTCCCCTAACCACCTCTTACATCGCGCCTCACCTGCATTCACCCCGATGACTGAAATCAACCCGCC
Organism: Prosthecobacter sp.; assembly: GCF_034366625.1. Classification (NCBI taxonomy): domain Bacteria; kingdom Pseudomonadati; phylum Verrucomicrobiota; class Verrucomicrobiia; order Verrucomicrobiales; family Verrucomicrobiaceae; genus Prosthecobacter; species Prosthecobacter sp. The sequence goes on along the minus strand of NZ_JAXMIH010000005.1, from coordinate 338,183 downwards.
AGAGCAAGGCATCTTCATACCGAAGATCGTCAGCAAGCCGCTTAAGCCGGGCCACGGCATCAAGATCGGCATCTTCGCCGGCATTCATGGCGATGAGGAGGCGGGCACTCTGGCTGTGCAGGATCTCATCCGCTGGGCCGCCGAGAAGCCGGAGGAACTGCACGACTACGAGCTGCATTTTTATCCGATCTGCAATCCCTCCGGCCTCGCCCTCGGCACGCGCCACAGCCACAGCGGCCTCGATTTGAACCGCGAGTTCTGGCGCGGCTCCACCGAGTCCGAAGTCGTGTTTCTCGAAGGCGAACTGCGCCGCGAACACTACGACGGCATCGTCTCGCTGCACTCCGACGACACCTCTGACGGCTGCTACGGCTTCGTCAGCGGCGCACTGCTCAGCGCGCATCTGCTGGAGCCTGCGCTGCAAGCATCGAGCGAATTTCTCCCGCGCAACGAGCAGCACATCATCGACGGCTTCCTCGCCTCACGCGGCATCATCAAAGAGGGCTACCTCGGCATCCTCAGCGCCCCGCCGGAACAGCGGCCGCATGCGCTGGAGATCGTTTTCGAGACGCCCGCGCTTGCACCGATGGACGCGCAGGTCAAAGCGACCGTCGCCGCCGTGAAACGCATCCTGGCGGAATACCGCGAGCTGCAGGCGTATGCGGCGAACTTGTAGCGTTCAGCGGCGCATAAGGTCGGGATTCAAAGAGGTTTAGCCATAACGCTGTTGACGAACTCGACGGAATTGTTTCTCATCAACTAGTTAGGCTTCATTCCATGCAACCTCTAAGGCTAGAAATCGACACTCGAAATGATGGCTCCGCTGATTCCTTTCAAGCGGGGTGTCTGGAATTTAGCCGCCTCCGCGCCATTCCACAGTTTCTGCGACACGAGGTAAATTCATCGTCGCGGCACGTAGTCCATCTTTTCGCGAAGGGACCAGATATCCAAAGAGACAGCCCGCAGATTTATGTGAGCATGTTTCGATTGCCTGAGTCGGAGCCCATGTTCTCGGAGCGTCTAAAATCCACGGAGGCTGTGCGCGTAGACTTCCGTCTTCCGGATTCGCACCGTTTTGATCTCACTCTTTTGGCGTTTCCTTCCATACCCCCCGAGTTCTGCCATGAAGCATTTCGGATTGCGGACGGGCCTGCTCGCAGAATCGTCCATGTATACCGATCCAGTCATTGGGCAGTGATTGTGGAGTTCTCCTTAGCGTCCGTTAATTTCATGGATCGAGGGTTCTTCCGTAATTTTGCGGAGAATTGCAAATTTACCCCCCTCACGCAGCCATTATGAATCCATTATCCCGCATTGATTGGGACTACATTGCTACGATTTATGAAACCGGAATCCCCAGGCTTCTGAAAGAAGTCGATAAGGTGGACCCGATGGCACTATGTTTCTGGAACGATTCTAACGGTGGGTTCAATTTCGATATATACCAAGTCGTGGTCGACGAGCACCTCAAATCACTTGAAGGACTTGCAAAAATCCCCGGAGAGAAGCAAATCCGTTTGGGCGATCGAGTGCCAAACTGGGGTCAAGAATGGTCTCAACTAGACGATATCTTCGAGGAGGTCGGAGATGAACTCGCGGATGAAGATGACTATGAGTCTCTCGATGAAAAAATCAGGAGTACGTTAAGGGACGTAGCCGAACGATTTGCCGCCCTGAATTTTGGCATGGCCTCCGACCTAGCAGTCTGGTGGATGATCACGGGTGAAGTCTATCAAGATCCCGCAGGGGCATGGCGAAGCATTGGCTTTCGATCCACGAAGAGTGGTCACGCAAATGGGTCCTAACGTTGACGTTGGCCAACTGCTCACCGTCCCCGCTTCAACCTCTCCAGCTTCACCCCCGCCGCATCCAGCGTCTCCACCTGCTTCGCGAAGTGGAAGCGAATGAAGCGGTGTTCGGGTTCGCGGAAGAAGCTGGAGCCGGGGACACCCGCGACGCCGATCTCGCGCACGAACCATTCGGCGGCCTCGGTGTCGGTGGCGAAGCCGAGGGATGAGATGTCCATCAACACGTAGTAAGCGCCGTGCGGTTCGGTGAACGGCAGGCCAGTGGCGCGGAGATGATTGAGGAAGACATCGCGCTTCGCGGTGTAGAGATCGCGCAGGCCGTGGTAGTAGCTGTCCGGCAGCTCCAGTCCGGCGATGGCGGCCTCCTGCAAGGGCGCGGCAGCGCCGACGGTGAGGAAATCATGCACTTTCCGCGCCTGCGCGATGATGTGCGGCGCGGCCTGGACATAACCGAGCCGCCAGCCGGTGATGGAGTAGGTTTTGGAGAGCGAATTGCACACGATCACGCGTTCTGCGGCTCCGGGCAGCGAATGCATGTAAACGTGCTCATGCGGCGCATAGACGATGTGCTCATAAGGCTCGTCGGTGATGACGAAGGCGTCGTGTTTTTCGGCGAGATCGAGGATCGTTTGCAGTTCGGCACGCGTGAAGACTTTGCCGGTCGGATTGGATGGATTGCAGACGATGATGGCCTTCGCGCCTTGGGCGAAAGCGCGGGCGAGTTCATCGGGATCGAAGCCGAACTGCGGCGGACGCAGCGGGACATAGATCGGTTCAGCGCCGGAGAGGATGGCATCGGCGGCGTAGTTCTCGTAGAAGGGCGAGAAGACGATCACTTTGTCCCCCGGCTCGCAGCAGGTCATCATCGCGCACATCATCGCCTCCGTGCTGCCGCAGGTGACGACGAGGTTTTGATCAGGATCGATCGCCGTGCCGGAGAAATGCGTGATCTTCCGCGCCAGCGCCTGCCGGAAGCGCGGCGCGCCCCAGGTCACGGCATATTGATGAAACGGGCCGCGAGTGGCACGTTCGAGCGCGGCAAGCAGTTCCTCAGGCGGATTGAAGTCGGGGAAGCCCTGCGAGAGATTGATCGCGCCATGCTGGTTCGAGAGCCGCGTCATCGCGCGGATGACGGATTCGGTGAAGGCGTGGAGTCGGCGTGAGGTCGCGGGCATCCTTGCGCATTTGGCGAGATGCCGCGAGGCTGCAAGCGCCCGTCTGCATCGTCATGTTACTGAAACACCTCATCCACGCCCTTCTTCTGCTGGCTTCGTCCGCTCAAGCGACGGAAAGCTGGCATTACCTCGACAACGGCCAGGTGAGGCTTGGTGTGAACCTCAAGGCCGGAGCCTGCATCGGCTGGTTTTCGCCTTCGGGTTCACAGGACAACCTGCTCAACGCTTACGATGTGGGCCGTTATGTGCAGCAGTCGTATTATGGCGATGAGGACGGCAGCGACTGGAACGGCAAGCCGTGGCGCTACAATCCGGTGCAGGGTGGGAGCTGGAAAAATGCACCTGCGGAAGTCGTGGAGACGAAATTCGACGCCACCAGCTTCTACGCGAAGACGAAGCCACGCCACTGGGCCACGGGAGAGTTCGCACCCGAGTGTGTGATGGAAGAATGGCTGCGACTTGATGGCGGACTGGCGCGATTGAAGTTCAAGATGACTTACACGGGCGAAAAAACGCATGCACCGAGGCATCAAGAGCTTCCCGCGCTGTTTGTGACGCCGAAGCTCGACACGATGGTGTTTGTGGATGCTGAAAAGAAGCTCACGCGCAAACAGCCCGGCTTTCCGAACGAATACATCCGCGTCAGCGAACCATGGTGCGCGTGGGTGGACTCAAGCGATCACGGCATCGGCCTGTTCATGCCTCACACCGATCAAGCAACGTGCTACCGCGTGCGCAACGGCAACAAGGGCGATTGCAGCTACCTCGCGCCGATCCAGACCTTCGCGCTGAAGCCGGGACTTGTGTTTGAATACGAGGTCGTGCTCGCGATTGGCAGCTTGGAGAAGTTGCAGACCGTGTTTGCCAAGTTGAAGTGAGTTTTTGTCATGCCCTCCGAACCCGATCCTCCTCCGCAACTTAAAGAATGGTTCAACGAAGCCCGCTATCGGGCCATCGCGACCGAATTGACGGCCATCGCGCCGAAGTTTGATGGGAAGGCCTTTCTCGCTCTCACGCTGGATGGTCTGGCGGAGCGCTCTCTGATGCAGCGGTTGAATCAATGCGCGGTGGCGGCGGATGCCGCATTGCCGGGATCGTTTCAGCAGAAGGTGCGGGTGCTGCAAAAACTCGCACCGAAGGTCGGGCATGAGTTTGTCTCCATTTTTCTCTGCGACTTCGTGGCGATGTTTGGACGCGATGATTTCGACTTCTCGCTGGAGGCGCTGCGGTTTTTCACGGTTTTTGGCTCGGCGGAGTTCGCGGTGCGGCCGTTCATCGTGGCGGATCAGGAGCGGGCGCTGAAAACGCTCCGGCAGTGGACGAAGGACGCGGATGAGAAGGTGCGGCGGCTGGCGAGCGAAGGATCGCGTCCGCGTCTGCCGTGGGGCATGCGTTTGAGCACGCTGGTGCGTGATCCTTTGCCAACGCTGGTGATTTTGGAGGCGCTGAAGGACGATGAGTCGCTGTTCGTGCGGCGTTCGGTGGCGAATCATCTCAATGACATCACGAAGGACCATCCTGAGTTTGTTTTGCAGCTTCTTGAGGCCTGGGAGCTGGAGCAGGCGCACCTGCGCTGGATCGCCAAGCAGGCCTGCCGCACGTTGATCAAGCGTGGACATCCACGCGCATTGAAACTGTTCGGTTTTGGCAAGAAAGCCGAGGTCAAGGCCACCCTTCAAGCTTCACCGCAACGACTCGCGCTCGGTGAACGGCTCACGCTCACAACCGTGATCACCTCAACCAGTCGTCAATCGCAGCGTCTCGCCGTGGATTACGTCATTCACTACATGAAGGCGCGTGGCGTGAGCGCTGAGAAGGTCTTCAAATGGACCGAGGTCGATCTGCCAACGGGTGGCACGTTGGAACTGAGCAAAAGCCAGGTGATCCGTGACTTCACGACGCGGAAGCATCATCCTGGCAAACATCGCGTCGAATTGCAGATCAACGGGCAGCGGGTGGCGGAGTCGATGTTTGTGTTGAAGTGAGATCACTGGCATCCGGCCACGGAGCACGCTCTTTCGGAGCGGTCATGAGCCAGCGGGCGAGGGTGGTGGCGGGATCGTTCGATGGCGGAAGGCGGGAGACGATTTCCTGCTGCGCCTGATGGCGCACGACCTCGGTGGAGCCGTCCGGCAGAAGGCGTTTGGTGGCGCGAGCCTCGGCGAAGTCGAGGAACCAGTCAGGGAGGACGCCGGGACGTGTGGGCAACGGGAGTTCGAACCATTCGCCGTTCTCGCGCTGGAAAGCATAGCGGCTGCCGTCGGCGTGCATGCGCACAGTGGTGGCGCGTTCGCCGCATTTGTGGGGCGCCATGAGCGGTTCGCCGGTTTGCGCGTCCCAGGCGCGATGCGTGCCATCGACGGTGATGGTGAGCAGCGTGCGTTCATCGGGTGTGAGCGCGGCATGGCGGACCGTGTGCTCGTGAAACAGCGGAGCGCAGACAGGACGGCTGCTGGCGGCGTCGGTGACATCAAGGCGGTGGCCGAGTTCGGCGCGAAAGTGGCGCTCCTTGCCACGCAGGAGCAAGAGCAGGGGCGGACCGCCGGGCTGGGCGAGCGAGGCCACCAACCCTGCGCTCTGCGGTGGTGTGGCGCAGGGACGGGGATCGATCATGCGGAACTGCATCTCCCACACTTCAAACACGGGCGTTTTTTCCTCCGCCATGATGACGAGCGAACCATCGCGGCTGGCGGCTGTGGTGCTGAGCAGCAGGCGGCTGTGATGGCTGATGCTGGTGTCGGCCCCCGGATGCCAGAGCCGGATTTCGCCACGCCCGCCGATGACCAGCACATGGCCGCGCACGGACAGCGCGCGACACAGGCGCACGGGGCCTTTCAGGCGGATGCCGGCGCCGATGGGCCGTGTTTCGGGCACGCGCCAGACATTGACGCCGCCGAGGGTGTCGCCCACGGCGAGCGCGTTGCCAGCGTCATTGAAGTTGAGCGCAGAGGCCGGCCCCATGAGCGCCAGCGGCGTGCCGACGGGGTTCAAATCGGGCAGGCGATGCGTCATGACGAGACCGTTCGCAAGACCGACGGCGGCGAGCGTGCCCTGCGGATTGACGGTGATGCTGGTGACGCCGCTTTGGCGCACCTGGAAGGGCACGGCGGCAAGCTGGCCGGTGCGCGGATGAATGGAGACGAGTGTTTTGTTTTGCGAGATGAGCGCGTGCTCCGCTTTGGCATCGAGCGCGAGTTGTGACACGCCGCCTTGCAGTGCGAGCGCTGGTGCCACTGGCTGCTGCGTTTTCACATCCCAAAGCCGCACCTCGCCTTCCAAAGTGCCGACGAGCGCGTGCTGCGAGTCTGCGGCGCAGGCAATGGCGGTGATGCGACCCTGCATTTTCGTTTCAAACGGCATGAAATCGCCGCTGGCGATGTCGTAGCGGGCAAGTCTGCCATCGCTGAAACCGAGAATGAGTGTTTCGTCATCGAGTGTCGTTTGAAACGCGCTGATTCTCGCCCCGGCGGGCAGCGCGAGTTTTTGCGGCTTGCCGCTGCGGCGCAAATCCCAGCGTGCGATGAGATCATGGCGTTCGACGTCGGTGGATTGAAACACCGCGACCGCCATCTTGCGCGCTGCGTTTGCCGCGACGCCGATGATTTTGTCCCAGCCATCCTCCACACGCAGATTCGTGGCGATGCGGAAGCCAAACTGGCTGTGGGCGAGCTGCGAGCACAGATACGCGGCGGCAAGTTCGTTCTGCGGATCGGTGCGCAGTGCGAGGCAAAGTGAGGCGATGGCATCGCTCTGCCGGCCGCGCTCGCTGAGCTGGCGCGCAGTTTGGAAGTCCTTGCGGCTCTGCATGCGCTGCAATTCGCGCTGATGCAACGCGGCAATCTGCTGTGCGCGGCGCTGCTGCATGAAATGCTGCACGCCCGCGCCGATGGCGGCCAATGCAGCGAGCACAAAGGCTGCTGCGACGGCGACACCGCGATGATGACGGCGGGCGAATTTGCGAATGAGGTAAACGTGCGACGCGGGATGCGCCTGCACGGGCTGGTCGGCGAGATGGCGCAGGATGTCCTGCGCGAGCGCGTCCGCGCTGGCATAGCGTTCCCCTGGCTTTGGCGCGAGCGCCTTGAGGATGATGTGCTCCAGATCGCCGCGCAGACGTGGATTGTGATGCGAAGGCGGCACGAGCTTTTTTCCAGCAGCCTCACGCAAAGCCTCGTGCAGCGGCTTTCCACTCAAGGATTTCGGATCGACGACGGGAACACCGGTGAGCAGCTCGTAGAGCAACGCGCCGAGCGCATAGACATCACCACGCACATCGGCGGCCTCGGGGCCGTGCTCGGCCTGCTCGGGGCTGATGTAACCGGGCGTGCCGATGATCTGATCATGCAGCGTGTAAATCGTGCGGCGCGTGAGACGCGTGTCGAGCGCCTTGGCGAGGCCAAAGTCGATGACCTTCACATGCGGAACGCCGTCGGCGAGCGCGACGAGGATGTTCGAGGGCTTCAGATCGCGATGGATGACGCCTTTCGTGTGCGCGTGATGCACGGCGTCGCAGATTTCGACGAACAACCGCAATCTCGCGACTGACGAGGGCTGCTGCTGCCGGACGAATTGCGTGACGGGAACACCGTGAACACGCTCCATGACGAAAAACGGCCGGCTGTCCTGTGTTTCGCCCGCGTCGAGCACCTGCGCGATGCCGGGATGATTCATCATCGCGAGCGCCTGGCGTTCCATTTCGAAACGGGCGATGACTTGTGACGCATTCATGCCCGCCTTGAGCACTTTGACCGCCACTTCCCGGCGGATGGGCTGTGTTTGAGTGGCTTCAAAGACGAAACCGAAGCCGCCTTCGCCCAGCTTCGCGCCGAGCTGATATTTTCCCATCAAGCACGGCTCCAGGCCTTCGGATGCGATCTCGGGCGCGGCCTGGGTCGTCTGAAACGCGGACGTTTCGGTCTCCGGCATCTCCAATCCGCCTTTGAGCAGGCAATGCGGGCAGAAACCTGCGGCGGGCAGGGCACGACCACATTCGGGACAGGCGGGCATGACGATGAGTTCCTCGTTCTTGGCTCTTGGTTCCTGGTTTTAACGGGCGCTGAAGATTTGGAGGAGATGATCGAGCTCGGCATCGACTTCCGTCTCGTTTTCGACGGTGGCGGCGATGTGTTTTTGCAGGAGGTCGCGGTAGCGTTTGCGCAGGCGATGCACGGCGACGCGCGTGGCCTGCTCGTTGATGCCGAGTTTTTGCGCGGCTTCCTCATGGCTCGGCGGCTCGGCCTTCCAGGAGAGAAAGCCGCTGAGAACGGCGAAGGTTTCGCCACGCTCACTGCGCTGATATTCGGTCTCGAGTTCGCGCAGCACGTTTTCAAGCAGGGTGACGGCCCAGCGCTGCTCGAACAAGTGCTCGGGGTCGTCCTGGTCGGCGAGTTCGCGGGCGAGACGATCCTCCGCCATCATGACGTCGAGTTCTAGGTGCTCGCGCCCGCCGCCACGTTTAAGTGCCTGATCATGCCGCCACACGCTCTGAAGATAATTTTTCACGGCGGCGAGGATGAAGCTGCGCAGGCGGCCGTTTTTGGCATCGACCTCCGCGAGATCGCCGCGCTCCAACAGACGCTCAAAGAAGCCCTGCGTATGATCTTCCGCGTCGTGCGGCTGATAACCACGGCCGCGGATGTGCGCATAGACCGGATACCAGTAGAGCTTGCACACACTGGCAAGCGCACGCCGCGCGGACTCGTCATCGCCGCGCAGCCGGACGAGTTGGGACCACGGCGTGGCCGGAAAGAGACCGGGAGTCGCGGGAGCTGTTGCGGGAGTCGCCACGCGGTGAGTTTGCGCCGGAGGTGGTGGCAGGGTCAAGGCGCTTGAGGGCATGAGAGTCATAAAACAAGGAAGAAGCCTGCCGGGGTGAGCCGGCAGGCTGTGTGGGTTTTGAATTGCGAGGTTTAGAAGTCCGCGCCGTCGCCACCGACGATTTCATCGGTGCCGCCACCGCCCCAGAGATCGTCGTCGTCCATGGTGTCGCCAGTGGGCGAGCCGGTGGCCATGATGTGCAGCATCATCGCATCGGTGAACGGCGCTGGTTTGAAGGAATCGTTGCCGTTGCCACCGCTGATGACGACGGGTGCGGGGCTGACCAGGGCGGTCCAGAGCGCCATGATGTTATTGGGCGGAGCAGCAATGCCGATCGGATCACTCACGAGACCTTGCAGCACCGGCGGACGGAAGCCCAGCGGATCGCTCACGAGGCCGTGCGGCACGGGCGGACGATAGCCGAGTGGGTCTGACGTGATGCCTTGCAGCACGGGAGGCTGCGCAGATCCCGCAGGGCCGGCCACGACGCCGAGGGGATCTGACGTGATGCCGCGATCGAGCGGCAGGAAGATCTGATCGTCGTCAGCGCCGCCACAGAGCTGGTCATCGTCAGCGCCGCCACAGAGCTGGTCGTCGTCGGCGCCGCCGCAGAGATTGTCATTGGCCGTGAGGCTGGCACCGCTGCACAGCAGCACCGTGGTAAAGAGGAGGAAGAGATTTGTTTTCATGACTTGGTTTGGTTTGGATTCGCAGCTCCAGGGGTTTGAGAAGGAGCTGTTCACAGGGGAGGAGAGCAAGCCGCGAAAAAGTGTTACAGGCCGGGCGAAAAAAAATCCGCCACCGTGGGGCACACGGAGACGGATGAAGGAAAAAGTCTGCTCGGGGGCGGTTATTTCGTGGCTGTTTTCGCCTGCTCCTGGCTTTCCGGCGACAGACGGGTCAGCGGAACGATGTGTGTGACACCCGTGGCGGGCATTTTCAGCAGCACACCGTCAGCTTGCAGTCCCATGAAGTGAGCCTCAATGAGCTTGCCATCGCTGCTGGTCCACTTCATGAGCGGGCCATCACCGCCCGCAGCGGGAGCGGCGGGAGCCGCCGTTGGCGCAGACGCGGGAGCCGCGCCACCGGCGGTGAGGCTGGCACCTTCGGTGATCCACGCTTTGAAGAGATCGAGTTCGGCAGCGGTGAGCTTATTTTTGCCCTCGGGCGGCATCACGTCAGCGTCATCGTCAGGCAGGGTGCAGTTGATGAACATCGTGCTCTTCATGGCCTCGCCAGGAATGATGTTTTTGCCAGGGCCGATCTGCTCGGACAGCTTGTCATCATCAAGCGCGAGCTTGCCTTTGACCTTTTTCGTCACGCTGTGGCATGCGAAGCACTTGTTGCGGAAGATCGGGGCGATCTGAGTTTTGAAATCGACGGCGGAGGCGGTGCCGACGGTCAGGACGGCGAACATGAGGATGAGGCGTTGGGTCATGGCAATCACAGGAAACGATCAAAAGGGCGGTTTGCCTAGCTAAATTTGCGGGATCGAGGCGTTCAGCGGGCGGCAGGATCGAGGCTGCGAAGTTGCTGAAGTGTCATGAGAATGGCGTCGCGTTGAGACTGGAGCCGGCTGATGCCGAGCACGGCCCGGCTGCCAGACAAGCTGTTCAACAAAGGGCTGGCCTCAGGTCTGGCGGAATCCCACACCGCCGCCCCCTGCAAGGCGCTGGAATTTTTCGCCGCAAGCGCCTGATAATCGGTATTCAATTGCCTTCGCTGCGCGACAAGCTGCTGACGCAGGGTTCCGACAACGCTGGTGGTGGGTGATGAAGGAGCAGTCGCCGACATCCTCGATTGGGTCGTTCCCCTGAGTTTACCTGCTTCTATCCTGCGGGCTTCCGCGAGCAATTGGTCACGGGCCGACATCCTGGCTTCCCGGGGATCGTAGCAAGCCTCCCAGCGCAAGTCGTCGGAAGTAGCCGCCAATGCGACCTTGAGGAAGCCATCCTCATGTTTGATGGAAAGCTCTTCGCCCACAATCGCTGTGATCTCGGCCTCACGCAGCATTTTGCCATTGTCGAGATGAAGGACGGGATATTTTTTGCCCAGCATGGCGCTGCGTCTCTGGGTGCGGAATTTCTCAAACTCTGCCTTCATGGCATCCAGTTCATCTTGGGTCTGCAGCAATTGTTCCTGGGTTTTTTGCAGCTTCGTCTCGACCTCCATCAACTGAAAAACGCGTATCTGCTGGACGCTCAACTCGGCCTGGGCCTGCCGAGCCTGTTCGGTGGCCTGATCGAGCCGTTTTTGAAGCTGCTGATTCTCCTGCTGCAAGGCCTCGTATTCACTTTGCTTCACACAGCCAGGCAGGATGGCGACAAGCATCAGTGCTAAAAGCGTGGCAACGGCCTTGCTGGCTGGCAATGCTGGGGAGTTCATGGAGATTGCTCAGATATAGGCGGCTTGAGGTGCAATTGTCACGCCACGTTTGCTCACATGCGGTATTTCTAAGCGATCTCCTTCCAGATACCGAGCAGGTTTCAGCCGTGCCCAATTCTATATTATTCCGATAGACATAATGTATAACAACTCTTGCCATAGCTTGCTTTCGTGGCAACTTAGCCGAGTCTGTCCGCCCTAAAAACGCCCCCTTCACCCCTGCCTCCATGTCAAAAGCCTCCGTCGAAGACATCAAACTCGCCTCCGTCGGCCTGCGCGGCCAGATCGCCGAACAGTTCGCTGACACCTCGCTTTCTCATATCCCGGAGGACTCAAACGTCCTGCTCAAACACCACGGCTCCTACCAGCAGGACGACCGCGACGTGCGCGCTGAACGCAGCAAGGCCAAGCTCGACAAAGCCTGGAGTTTCATGATCCGCAGCAAGATGCCCGGGGGCCGCATCACCGCCAAGCAGTGGCTCATCCATGACGACCTTTGCACCAAAGCCTTCGGCAACATGCGCCTGACCAACCGTCAGGGCATCCAGCTTCACGGCGTGCTCAAAGGCGGCCTCAAAGAGGTCATTCATAACGTCTGCCACAGCGGCCTCAGCACCATGGGTGCCTGCGGCGATGTCGTGCGCAACACCATGGGCCCCGCCGCGCCGATCAAGGACACCGTCCACGCCGACACGCAAAAACTCACCGAGGAAATCAGCCAGCGCTTCCTCTGGCGCTCCACCGCCTATGCCGACATCTGGCTCGACGGCGAAAAAGTCGATCCCGAGTGGATCAAAGACCCCGAGGTCAATCCCGCCGTGCGCGAGGCGACCAAGGCCCCCGAAGGCGACGATCCGATCTACGGCAAAGTCTATCTTCCGCGGAAATTCAAGATCGGCGTCGCCATCCAGCCCTGCAACGACGCGGACATCTACTCCCAGGACGTCGGCCTCGTGCCGCACGTCGTGAATGGCGAGGTCGAAGGCTACACCATCACCGTCGGCGGCGGCTTCGGCATGAGCCACGGCCAGCTCAGCACGCGGCCCTTCCTTGGTCAGCGGCTACTTTATGCGAAGCGCGCGAATGTCGTCGATGCCATCGAAGCCATCGTCACCACCCAGCGTGACCACGGCAACCGCACCGAGCGCAAAAACGCCCGCCTCAAGTACACCGTGCAGACCATGGGCCTCGACGGTTTCCGCGCCGAAGTCGTCCGCCGCCTTCCCGGCATCGAAACCTTCCCGCCGAAGGAACTCAGCTTCGACAGCGTCGAGGACAACCTCGGCTGGCACGAGCAGGGCGATGGCAAACTCTACTGCGCTGTCCACATCAGCATGGGCCGCATCGTGGACCGTGAAAACGGCCCGCACTACCGCAGCGCCTTCACCGAGCTGTGCAAAACGCTCGACCTGCCCCTCATCGTCACGCCGAACACCAATCTCATCATCGCTGAAGTCTCGCCGGAGCAAAAAGCCGCCGTCGATGCCATCCTCGCCAAACACGGCGTCGTTCACAGCGATGACATGACCCGCGCCCGCAAAGTCGCCCACGCCTGCGTCGCCCTGCCCACCTGCGGCCTCGCTCTGAGCGAATCCGAGCGCGTCCTGCCCGGCTTCATGGACAAGATCGACGAGTCCCTGCGCGAACTCGGTCTCGCCGACGAGCCGATCCTCTTCCGCATGACCGGCTGCCCGAACGGTTGCGGCCGTCCCTACAACGCCGATTTCGGCTTCGTGGGCCGCTCACCGAACAAGTACGCCATGTTTGTCGGCGGCAGCATCCGCGGTAACCGCCTCGCCGGTCTCGAATTCAAGACCGTCCTCGGTGAAGACGTGCCCGGCAAAGTCCGCGAGTTCCTCGAAGCCTTCAAAACCGAGCGCCAGCCCGGTGAAATCTTCGCCGACTGGTTCGCAAGAACCCGCACCACAGGTGAAGCTCCGCAGCCCGAGCAATTCCACATCGAACTCGCTGAACGTGCTGCCAAGCTCGCGGGTGAGAAGGTGAGCGCTGCTGAATAGCTTCAGATTCCGATCTTAAAATCAACGCATCACCGCACTTGTGGCGGACGTTTCTTTGGGCCACAGACTCCGCCATGTCACTCCAGACCTACCACTTCCTCCATCTCATTGGCCTGATCCTCGTCTTCATCGGTTTCGGCGGCCTGCTTTCCAGCGAAGGCGCGAAACGTGCGATGAAGTGGCACGGCATCGGGCTGATCATCAGCCTCGTCTCCGGTTTCGGCATGCTCGCCAAGATGTCCAAGGGGTTGCCAGAAGGAGCGCCTTCGCTCTACACCCAGCATTGGGTGCTCGTAAAATTCGCCCTTTGGCTCGTGCTTGGCTTCCTGCCCGTGCTCGCCAAGCGCCGCGTGCTCGCCGCTCCGTTGGTGGTGCTCATCGCCGCAGTGATCGGTGCCGTGCTGGGCTACATCGGCTATTTCAAGCCGGTGTTTTGATCCAATCAGGCGTCAAGCGCCTTGCTCTTCTCCGTCGCTGCGCGCACGGCCTGAATCAGGGCGTTGCGCAAACCGTGCTGCTCCAGCTTTTCGAGACCTGCGATCGTCGTACCGCCGGGACTGGTGACCTCATCGCGCAACGCCGCAGGATGCTTGCCGCTTAGGAGTACCATTTCGGCGGCTCCGGCCACGGTTTGAGCCGCGAGACGCAAGGCCGTGGCACGCGGCAGCCCCATGAGCACACCGCCATCCGCCAGCGCCTCGATCACGGTGTAAATGTACGCCGGGCCGCTGCCAGAAAGACCGGTGACGGCATCAAGCAGCTTTTCAGAGACTTCATCCGCCGTGCCGACAGCACCGAGGATCTTCGTGGCGAGCACCGCATCCTTCGCATTTGCCTTGCTCCCGCGTGCGAAGGCTGCAGCACCGACACCGACAAGCGCGGGCGTATTTGGCATGCTGCGAATCACACGCTGCCTGCTGCCGAGCCAGATTTCGAGATTCGCGAGCGAGATTCCCGCAGCAATGCTCAGATGCAACCGGCTGCCCTTGACTTCGGCAAGCGATTCGCACAGCGCCCGCATGTCGCCCGGTTTTACGGCGAGAATCACGACATCAGAAACGGCGGCCACCTCCTCCGGCGTGCCGGTGATGGATTTGCAGGAGAGGCACTTCCGCAGCGAGTTCACCGCCTCCGGCACCACATCGCTCAGTGCCACTTGCAGGCCGGCCTTGCCGAGCGCCTGCTCCACGCCACGCAGCAACGCGCCGCCCATTTTCCCACAGCCGATGAGTCCGAGTTTCAACATGCCGCGACTGTGCGGCAGATGCGGCATCCTGCAAGTCCGCCAATCTTCTCTTGCACAGCAGCCCGCTTTCCTGCCATGCTGCCACATTCGGTTCTAAAAATGTACGCCGATCACTTTCATCCCGAAAAAATCATTGCCGCCGGACCTTCGGCGAAGGTCTATCGCGGGGTGGAGACGGCAACCGGACGCAAGGTGCTGATCAAAGTGCTGTTGCAGGATCACGAGACCTTGCACCCTCTGGATCGTGAGAAGCTGCAGCTCCTCGCCCCTACACTGCTTCAGGTGCGGCATCCGCAGATCGCCGGGCTCATCACCCTGCTGCCCACCGAGGATGAGTTTGCACTCGTCTATGAATTCATGCCAGGAGTGAACGCCCGGGCCTTCGCCGCCGAGCGCCAGCCAGCGCCTGCGGATGTTCGTGCGCTGGCGGTTCAGTTCATGCACGCCCTGCTCGTCGGCGAGCATCTGCAACAGCCGCATGGCGATCCGAAGCCGAGCAACCTCATCATCGCAGATCATCCGGGCGGCGGATTGTTCCTTCAGGTGCAGGACTGGGGCCTCTCACTGACGCGAACCTCACATCCGCCCGAAACGATGTGGTTTCGTGCGCCGGAACTGCATGCCGGTGGCCGACCGACGACGCAAAGCGATCTGTTCACCGCCGCCGCGAGCCTGTTCTGCATCGCGACGAACTCCGCGCCCGCGCAAGGCGAGACCGTGGAGGAAATCATGTCTGACTGGCATGACTTCACCACCAATCAGGTTCTCAACCATGTGCGGCCGGATCTGGATCAACCGCTGCGCGACTGGCTTGCCTGGCTGCTCAACCTGGAACCACAACGACGTCCGCACTCTGTGGCACAGGCGCTCGACGCGCTGATGCTCAGCATGCAGAGCGGTTTCAGTTACATGCCACAGCAGGCGCCCGCGATGGCACCTGGCACACAGACGACTCAGCTCGTGTCCACGTCGCATCCGAATGCGCCGAAACCGAAACCCATCACGCCGAAATCAGCGCCATCAGCCGCACCCGCCACCGCAGCACCGGCGGTTGCTGCAAAAAAATCCTCCGGCAGCCGCACCCTGATCGCGGTGGTGCTGAATCTCGTCGCCATCGCCATCGCCGGCATTTTCCTCTGGCCCTTTCTTCGTGACGCCATCGCAGGCACGAAAATCACCGTAGATGAAGAGGAGGTCGGCAAGCCTGCCGCCAAGGCGAAATCAGCCGCGCCCATCACCACAGGATCCAGCGCGCTTGGTCGTTACATCCGCGTCGAGATTCCCGGCAAAGGCATCATCAACCTCGCCGAGGTGCAGGTCTTCAGCGGCAACACCAACATCGCCCCAAAAGGCACCGCCACACAGAGCAGCACCGACTGGGGCGGCATCCCCGAACTGGCTATCGACGGAAGCACAGACGGCGACAACAGCAAGGGAGGCAAAGTCAACCACACCGATGGTCAAGCACGTAGCAGCCCTTGGTGGGAGCTAGATCTCGGGCTTGAAGCGCCGCTCGAAACCATCGTCATCTGGAACCGCACCGACAAAGATTTCGGTGAACGTACCAAGAACCTCACCGTGAAGGTGCTGGATGCCCAGAAGAAGGTGCTCTGGGAGAAAAAAAACCTTCCGAAGCCAGATCCGAGTTTGGAGCTCGTGGTCGGCAAATGATGCCATTCAACAGCATTCTCCATGCTGAGGGCGCTGATTTCGCATACCTGACTCGCGTATAAACTCCGCGTCGTGAAAAGCTCCCCTGCCCTTCTTTCATTCCTGCTCGCCTCACACGCCGCAGCCGCCGTCGATTTCGTCAAAGACATCCAACCCATCCTCAGCGAACGCTGCTATCAATGCCACGGCTCGCACAAGCAGGAGGCCGCGTTCCGGATCGATCACAAGCCCAGTGCGATGAAGGGCGGCGACTTCGGCATCGCCATCGTGCCAGGCAAGGCCGATGACAGCCGCCTCATGCACGCCGTGCTCGGCACGAATCCAAAAATTCGCATGCCGCGCAAAGGCGGCCCGCTCACCGCCGATCAAATTGCCAAACTTAAAGCCTGGATCGATGCTGGAGCCGTTTGGCCGGACAGCGCCAGTGCGGACATCGAAAAGAACACCGATCACTGGGCCTTCAAGCCTCCCGTGAAGCCCAAAGTGCCCGCCAACGCGAAACATCCCATCGACGCCTTCATCCGCACCCGGCTCGAACAGGAAGGGCTCAAACCTTCGCCTCCTACCGCGCCCCAAACCCTCCTCCGCCGTCTCCATCTCGATCTCACCGGCCTGCCACCGACTCCGCTAGAGATCACCACCTTCACCAACGCTTACAAGAACGATCCGGCATCCAGCAGCCAGCATCTGGCATCCACTCTTCTCGCCAGTCAGCACTATGGCGAGCGCTGGGCCCGCCACTGGCTCGACGCCGCACATTATGCCGACAGCAACGGCTACGAAAAGGATCCTATGCGCTTCATCTGGTTCTATCGTGACTGGGTCATCAGCGCCTTCAACCGCGACCTGCCCTACGACCAGTTCATCATCCAGCAAATAGCCGGCGATCAGCTTCCCAAGGCCTCGCAGGATCAAATCGTCGCCACCGGCTTCCTGCGCAACACGATGATCAACGAAGAAGGCGGCGTCGATCCCGAGCAGTTCCGCATGGAGGCCATGTTCGACCGCATGGACACCATCGGCAAAAGCATCCTCGGCCTCACCATCGGGTGCACGCAGTGCCACAACCACAAGTACGATCCCATCACGCAGGAGGAGTACTACCGCATGTTCGCCTACCTTAACAATGACAACGAACCCTGGCGCGTTGTGTACACCTCCAGCGAGCAAATGCAGCGCTCCCAAATCCTCCAGCGCGTCACCGAACTCGAAGCCAAGCTCAAGCACGATCATCCCGACTGGCAGCAGCGCATGAACGCATGGTCCACCGGCATCAAGACCGCGCAGCCGCAATGGCGCACGCTCAGTTTTGAAGACGATCCCTCCGGTGGCGAGAAAGCGCTGCGCCAAGCGGATGGCAGCATCCTCGCGCAAGGCTATGCGCCGACGAAATCAGAAGTGAAGTTCGTGGTGAAACTCGAAGCACCCGTCACCATCAGCGCCTTCCGGCTCGAACTCATGAACGACCCCAATCTGCCCGCCTACGGCCCCGGACGCTCACAGAAAGGCACCGCCGCGCTCACCGAGTTCAATGTGGAGATGAAGATCGACGGCAAGATGACGAAGCTGAAGTTTGTCAAAGCCAGCGCCGACTTTGGCGAGACTGAGAACACGCCGCTCGCGCCTTTTGCCCGCGATCAAGACGTCTCGAAGGACAAACGTGTCACCGGACCAGTGAGCTACGCCATCGACGGCAACGACAAAACCGCCTGGGGTATCAATGCGGGCCCCGGACGCCGCAACGTGCCACGCAATGCCGTTTTCGTGCTCGAAAAACCCGTCGAGGTGAAACCTGACGCCGAGCTCACCGTCGGCCTCAGCATGAAACACGGTGGTTGGAACAGTGATGACCTGCAAACCATGAACCTCGGCCGCTATCGCATCAGCAGCACTGACGCGCCGAATGCGGCAGCAGATCCACTCTATGGCAAGAAGTCCGAGTTCACCGCCTTCCGTGCCACCGTTCCAGAGTGGGACCCCATCAACGACGAAATCGAAGCCGCGTGGAAGCAGCATCCCGAAGGCACCACCACGCTTGTGCTCGATGCACGCGATCAGCCGCGCATGACCGCGCTGCTCAAACGCGGTGACTTCACCAAACCCGGTGATCCCGTCACCGCTGGCGTGCCCGCCATGCTCAATCCACTTCCCCAAAACGCTGATGGCAGCCGTTTGACCTTCGCAAAGTGGCTGGTGAGCAAACAATCGCCCACCGCCGCCCGTGCCTTCGTCAATCGCGTGTGGCAGGCGGTCTTCGGCACCGGCTTGGTCGAAACCGCCGAGGATTTCGGCACCCAAGGCAGCGCCCCAAGCCATCCTGAGTTGCTCGACTGGCTCGCTGTCGATTTCATGGAGCACAACTGGAGCACAAAGCATCTGCTCAAGCTGATCGTCACCAGCGCAACCTACCAGCAGTCTAGCAACGTCACGTCGCAACACCTCGAACGCGATCCCTACAACCGCCTCCTCGCTCGCGGCCCGCGCTTCCGCGTCGAAGGCGAAGTCGTACGCGACATCCAGCTCGCCGCCAGCGGCCTGCTCAATCCCGCCGTCGGCGGACGCCCCGTCATGCCGCCCGCACCCGCCCATCTCTTCGAAAAACCCGCCAGTTACGCGCCCTTCCCATGGAAGGTCGAAGAAGACGCCAATCAGTTCCGCCGCAGCGTCTATGTCTTCCGCCGCCGCAGCACGCCCTATCCGTTTTTGAGCACCTTCGATGTGCCCAATGGCGAATCCTCCTGCATCCGCCGTTCCAAGAGCAACACGCCGCTGCAAGCTCTCATGACGCTCAATGAAACCACCAGCATGGCAGCCGCCCAAGCCCTCGCCCAACGCATGTTAAAAGAAGGTGGCCCCGATGACACCACCCGCATCGCCTACGGCTTCCAGCTCTGCACCGGCCGCACACCAAGCGACAAAGAAACCTTTGTACTCCTCGCCATGCTCAAACGCCATCAGTCTAAAGCCGGCGAAATTGATCCTCATACTCTTGTTGCCCGCGTGCTGCTCAACCTTGACGAGACGATCACGAAGGAGTGATGCTCACGGCTCGCGCTTCATCCGCCACAGCCAGTCCCTGTCCTTCACGCCACCATCGTCCTTCGCATCCGGTCCGGCGGACCAAAGCAGGTAGCCGTTTGTTTCGAGACGATAACCGGGCCATTGCGTTGGCCGGGCCGGATCGACAATGTTGAAGAGCTTCAGGTCATCCTTCACCGCATCAAGCGTCGCGGGAATTGTGCCGTGCCGCAAACGATGCTTCTCCAAGGCGCAGGCGATGATGAGGCAGCGGCGGTGAAAGAGCGTCTCGGCGGCGGCATGAGTGATGTTTCCCAAATTCGGAATCGCGATCGCGCCGAGCAGGCGGCGCGGATTGGGCCATGCGTTCGCCTCCTTGCTGCATTGCCTTACCTTTGCATCGCGTGACGCTGCACTCAGCCAGGCATCGGGGCCGGGTGGTCCGAGTTGGTCGAGCATGCAGTCGGAGTAAAAGGCGATGTTGGCATCATGCCAGCCGATGGGGCCCTTCTTCATGGCGAATTCGAAAGCTTCGTTGAACGTTCGTTCCCAAAAGGGAGCGTCTGGAGAATGATTGGAGATGCCGTCGAGAGCATCCGCATGACTGCGGAGATAAGCCAGACTGCGGAACATGCTGAGAATCTCACAGGCGTGGGCCTTCTCGTAGTTCTCCAAGTCATCGAACTGTCCCAGTCGAAGCTGCAGGCGGCTCAACGACTCCTCCGTCCACGCGGGACGGCTCAGCGCTTCATGCAGTGCGTCAAACGTGATGCCATGCAACGCCAGCGGCACGAGGCAGCCAATGATCCCGCCGCGTGCCGGCGCCTCACTGAAGCGCAGCATGATCTGGGCGGTGCTCGCGGCTTTGTCCGCATCGCCCACCAGCGCCGCGCTGCGGAGATGCAGGCCAAGCTGGCGCTGAAACTCACTGATGCTCTGGAACTCAGGCAATGCTGCCTCCCATGGATTGCCACCACTGGCTTCCATGGCCTCTTGCTGTCCTGGTTTCATCACGGAGAAAGGTTGGTTGATGCCTTCTGCCAGCTTTGGCAGCAGGCCGTTGCCATTGCCAAGTTCGCGGGCGAGCACGGCGGCGGGTGATTCGCCCATCACCACACCGCGCTTCTTGATCCACGCATCCAGATCGAGTCTTTCGATCCCGCCCTCGCCCGCGTCGAGGGTCTCTGGCTTGATGAAGTCCTTTGGCATCAGTGCATTCGCGGGCGGCGTGTATTTCATCCGACCGCTCTCCGGCTTGGTCACCCTCAGCCAGCTTTCCAGCACCGGATTGGCAAAGTAGTTCTGCTCGTCCGAGACCTTCGGCGGCATGAAGACCACCGGATCATCCGTGCCCAGCCGCTCCACCACCCGCCGATGCACTTCCGCGAGTTCGCGTGCGCTGCGCCAGTTTTCCCACTGCCACAGCAACGTGATCACAGAAAGCAGGCAGACAAACGTCCACAGCAGCCTGCGGAGCCATTTAAAGCGGCGGCTGGGGACTGCGGAGTTGTTCGAGGAGTTCATGGGCGAGGCGTTCAGCGTGTTCGAGATGGGCGAGGAGCTGCGCGGGCGTCACGGGCGGCAGTTTGGCGTATTTTTCCAGTGTGGACTGCGGAATGGCCTCCGGCGTGGTGAGGCGGAAGAAAAACGCGAGCAGCCAGCACGCGGCGAGGGGCCAGCGAATGGGGCGCGGAATGAGCGCCAGCAAAGTACTGAGCGGCTTTAGCCGGTGATTGTGTGGTTTGGCCGACCGGTGCGAGCTAAAGCTCTGAACTACTTTCTCGCGTTCCGCCAGCGCGGCAGCGAGCGTGTGCCGCAAAAACTCTGGCGGCGGCTGCCGCCAGCGCAGGGAGCGCAGCATTTGTTCCGTGGAGATGGGATCTGTGTTCATGCCAGGATGTGTTTTTGAGTGCGCAGTTTCTCCAAACCGTAGCGGTAGCGGCTGGCGATGGTTTGGGTGCGTAAATCGAGCAGCTCGCCGATTTCGCGGAAGGACAGCTCCTCCCAGAGATGCAGATGAATGACGCTGCGCTGGTCTTCGGGCAATGCGGCGAGCGCGGCGGTGAGCAGGAGCCGTTGATCTTCGGTCGGGGCATCCGCGTGAGGCTCGAACCACTCCGGCAGCTCCTCAGCCCAGCGATCCAGGGCCTTCTCGCGTGTTGAACGGCGGCGCAGGGCATCCAGCGCGAGATTTCGCACCAGGGTGAAGATCATGGCACGCTCGGACTGAGCGCTGGTGATCGCATCGGCATCACGGGCCAGTTTGAGAAACAATCCCTGCACCACATCCTGCGCCAGCGGCTCGTCCTTTGTCACCGACCAGGCAAACTGATACGCGCTGATGGCGTAGTCGGCATGGAGTCGGATGAGCGTGGCTTCGGTGGACGGCATTCGCGGTCAGTTTGCCGAACGACGCGGCAGATGGCCCGATTTATTTATCGGTTGAAGATTTTTGTCGTGCTCAGCCCGCTACGCGTCACTCCGACTGCCTTGCGGCAGTGAAGGCATCCAGATTCCAGATGCGCATGGTGCGATCACCAGAGAGGCAGGCGAGGCGGCGGCCATTCGGGCTGAAGACGAGCTGTCTGGGCGGACCCACCGGGCCGCTGAGTTCTTCCAGAAGCTTGCCGTCCGCCAAGTTCCAGAGCTTGATGGTGAGATCTTCGGAGGCAGTGGCAAGAATGAGGCGTGTGGGGTGAAAGGCGAGGGCCATGATGGGACTGTCATGAACGCGCAACTCCTGTTTGACCGCCAATGTCTGTGGATCACGCAGACGCACCATGCGGTCGGCGCCGCCTTCGGCGAGCAAGGTGCCATCGGCCGAGGTGGCGATGGCATTGATAACACTGCCGTTGGTGACGGAATGCACACTCTCACCTGAACCGGCATCGTAAAGCACCAGCCGGTCTTCCGAGCCTGGCAGGCTGCGCGCGGCCTTCGCGGCGAGGAGCGCGATGATGCGCGGTGAGGACCCCACCCATTCCGCCTCGCGGATGGAAAACGTCTTGTCCCATGAGGCGGTGGTGCTGCGGCCTGTTTTGGTGTCAACCACATAAAAAGCGCTGGCGGCGCGGACGAGAAGGCGGTCACCTGGGGGATTGAAGTGCATGAAGGTGAGGCCGCCGGGAGCTGTGAGGTGCCGCACCTCAACCACACGATCCAGGTTGCGACTCAGCAGTTGGATGTCGGACGCGGTTTTGCTGGAAGATGCCACCGCCGCCATTGCACCGTTCGCGCTGGCAGTGACGATGCGTGCCGCCTTGTCGCTCGCCTGCCAGATGGGATGACTCTGCGCACTCTCGATTTGAAGGTCGATGAGATCGATACCAGAGCTTACGCCGTGGACGAAGATCAGATCGTCGCTGCTCCAGAAGCAGGTGTTGGCAAATTCACGTGCCGTCAGACGGAATTCCTCACTCACGCCTTTGAGCCGCCATGCTTTGGCGGTGATGCCAGTGGCAAGAATCTCCCCGGAGAGCGGATGCACACATAGTTCCCGGCCGGTGCTGCTGGCATTGAGCAATGGCTGGAGGAAAACACCTGTGGGAGCATCCCAGACCTGGATGGATTGGCGACCACCCGAAAGGTTGGACAGAGTGACGAAACGCTTGCCGCCGAGCACGTAGTCCAGGGAGGACACAGCGCGGTCGTTGGCGCGGAACTCGTAGCGGATGTTGCCGGTCTTGATCTCCAGACAGCGCACGAAGCCGCGCTGATCGCCAGTCAAGGCATGCCGGCCATCAGGACTGATCGTGAGCGCCGTGAGACGTGTGCGTGGAATGCTCAACTCGCGCAGCACGTCGCCGCTGAAGGCGTTGATGATCTGGAGCCTCTGTCCGTTCGTGGCTTTGTGGCAGACCATCTGACGCCCTGTGCGATCGAAGGCGGCGTGTAGAAACGCTTCATCTCCTTCCGCAGACCAGAGAATCTCGCCGGTTTCCGTCCGGCGCATGTGAGAAGGTCCGTTGTGCGAAATTTCCAGCAGACGGCGCCCATCAGGGCTGTAGATCAGCTTGTCGGTGCCGGGACTGTCCAAGCGTGTGATGACTTTGCCGTCCTGCAGATTGTGAATGACGATGCCGCCACCACTGAGCTTGGCCGCCGCCAGCCTCTCTCCGTCTGGCGAAACCGCCAGGCAGAAGTCGGGTGAGGAGCGATCTTCAAAATCGAGCTGAAAACGAAGCAGGGTTGCCTCTGTGCCGAGCTTGGTGATCGACACCCAATGATCTGAAGAGACCGTGATGAACACACTCGCCTGAGTGGGATGCGGCAGCACCCGTTCCACAGCGGCTCCGCCGGGCACCTGGATGCTGGCCATCGAAGTGTCTGATTTTTCCATCAGGTAGCGCCAGCTCGAATCACGCAGTTCCACCGGAACCGCCAGCAGCGCATTCTGCATGGTGCTGCCATCCTGATCACGATAAGCGGCGTCGGCCAGGGCGATCTGGGCTTTGGCCAGAGATTTACGGGCCGCCTCTTTTTCTTCATGTGCTCTCTGCTCGCTCTGTTCGGCCAGGCTGCGCAGCCGGTTGTGCTCGCGCTCTGCCCGCGTAATGCGCCAGGTCTGCATGCCGCTGATGCTGATGCCGATAAGAAGCGCCACAGCCACCAGGGTGCCCATCGTGTAAACCAGCCGGTTGCGGCTCACCAGTTTTCGCAGGCGGTAAGTGTTGTTGTGCGGGCGGGCCACCACGGGCTCGCTGATAAGATACCTCTCCACATCCATGGCCAGGCCGTTCGCCGTCTCGTAGCGCAGGTTGCGGTCTTTCTGCGTCGCCTTCATCACGATCCAGTCCAGATCCTCACGCAAGGCAGCAACCAGCATCGCTGGAGTGGTTTGCTGGCGTGCCGCCAGCTTGGCGGCGGCCTCCTTGGGCATCAAGGCGAGCACGTCCGAAGGCTGGGGAGGAACTTCCTCGCAAATCACGCGCCGGATTTCCCTTTCACCGGCGGCCAGAAGCTTTTTCTGATCAAAGGGCGTGCGGCCTGTGAGCAGTTCATAAAGCAGGACCCCCAGGGCATACACATCACAACGTGTGTCGATGTCGATGTTTCCCGCCACCTGCTCCGGGCTCATGTAAACCGGCGTGCCGATCATCTGCTCGCCAGGGGGATGCGCATTCACACCGTTGGGCATCGGGCGTGTTGCCTTGGCAATCCCAAAATCAATCACCTTCGGCAGAGGTGTCCCGTCGTTCTTGCCCACAAGAATGTTGCTCGGCTTGATGTCCCGATGGCTGACGCCTTTTTGATGAGCGTGCTGCAGAGCCTTGCAGACCTCGATGAAAAGACTCAGGCGCTCCGCAGTGGACAGCCGGTGCTCTTCACAGAATCGCGTGATGGGAATCCCGCCCACAAGCTCCATCACAAAGTAAGGCAGCCCCTCGTTCGTCGCTCCCGCATCGTACACTTTCGCGATGCAAGGATGGTCCATCAACGCCAGCAGTTGCCGCTCCGCCTCGAACTGTGCGATGACCTCGCGCGTGTCCATGCCCAGCTTCACCACTTTCAGAGCCACCCGCCGCGGAATCGGCCCTTTTTGCTCGGCGTGCCACACGCAGCCGAAACCGCCGGATCCTATCACTCGGAGCAGCCTGTAACGATCGATCTGACCATGAGGCGGTTCCTCTTCTTGCTCCAAATGCACAGTCTCCTTGTTCTCGTCATCACCGCCCTGCCGGTCTTGTTGCTGCACCTCGGCCTTGTTCCGTGCGGCGAGCCGCTCTTCAATACGACGTCTCAAGACATCATCATCACCACACTCCCGCTTCAGGTAGGAATTACGCTGAGCCATAGGTCGCTTCAAAACGGCCTGGAAAAGAGCTTCCTCAACAGGACGTGAAGCACTCATGGCTAGCGAACATTCTGACAAGCTTGCCCCATGAGGCAATAGCTCACTTCATAAATTTACTAGAATGAATTAGCTGTGCTGGCCAACTTCCTGCGTCTGATTTCCCTACGAGACAATCAATCCAACAGCTTCGCTCCGCCCGTGTATTTATTCACCACGTCAGGATCGAGTTCGAGGCCAAGGCCGGGCGTTGTTGGGATCGCCAGCATGCCATCGGCATCAAGCTTCCAGCCGCCGAGAGTGATTTCGTCGATGAAGGGTGAACCGGTGAGGTATTCGACCAGATCGGTGCCGGGGAAGGCGGAGGCGAGATGCAGATCGGCTGCGAGTCCGACGGCGGTGTTCCAGCCGTGCGGGATGAACTGCACGCCGTGCTCCTGAGCCATCCATGCGATGCGGCGCTCCTCGCTGATGCCCCCGACCTTCGTCACGTCGGGTTGGATGATGTCGAAGGCGCGGGCTTCGAGGAAAGGCTGGAAAGCCTGGCGGCGCGTGAGCACCTCGCCGCCGGAAATCTGGACGGGTGAGTGCTCGCGGAGCTTCACGAAGTCTTCGAGCGCGTCGGGATTCAGCGCTTCTTCAAACCAATGCACGTCGTAATCGGCGAGCATCTTCGCGGTGTTGAGCGCCCACTTGTAGCCATTGGTCCAATGCGCGTCGCTGCCACCCGCATCGACCATGAGTTTGTTGTCCGCACCAACGGCCTCACGCGCTGCTTTGACGATGGCTTCATCCGTGGCCGCGTTGCGCCGTCCAAACGGCCCCCAGCCGATTTTGAAGGCGCGGAAGCCCTGTGCTTTCACCTTGAGAAGGTGATCCCGCAGCTTCTCAGGCTCATCCATGAGCAGCGAGGCATACGGCTGCACGCGTTCGCGATACCGACCGCCGAGCAAGCGTCCGACGGGCTGCCCCGTGGCCTTGCCGAGTAAATCCCACAGCGCGATGTCGATGCCGCTGATCGCGTGCGTTATTGATCCGCCGCGACCGAGCCAGAACATGTTCTGATGCAGTTTCTCGCTCACACGCTCGGGTTCGAGCGCGTTCTCGCCGCGATACAGCGGCTCCAGCACGGCCAGCGAAGCGCGAACGAGCGCGTCATTCGTGAACACACTGCCGAGTCCCACTGCTCCTTCATCGGTGTGAACGGCGATGAGCGTATGGACGCAGTCATCGGGCCGGAGTTCGTTGCTCCAGCCGCCTTCGGGCGTGGCTCCGCGCAAACCTGCGCAGCGGATTTCTCGGATTTTCATGAGTTGGATTAGTGTCGTTGGAAGAATTTGGACTTGGGAGTGAACGTAACATCCGCATCGAGCGGAAACATGGGACGCGGGCAGCGGGTGTGGCCGAGGTAGCACAGATTCGCACTCGTTGATCCAGGTGCATCGACATTCACCATCCGTGCGCACCAGTCGGCATACATGTGATGCTGGCAGTGCGGCGACTTCACCACCACGGCGTCGAAGCATCGCGGATTCTGGCCATGGGCGTAGAAGAACGAGCGGTCGTAGAGATTCACGGCATGACTGCTGACCACGAGCGTGAAGTTGCCCGCCTCCAGCACCGCTGTCGGCCCGGCGAGCCATTCTTCGCCGAAGGACTCGCTGCGGAATCGACCATCCGCGAGCAATCGCACCGTTGCGGTGATCGGCAGCGGTGTGAAGCGCTTCGGATCGAGCGTGCCGCCGACAGTCGTCGTGATCGTCGCGCCGATGCCCGCGGCAAAGGCCTGCTTCACCGTCCCTTCATCGACGATGGGCAGCAGCGTGCGCAAGGTGCAGCCGGTTTCCATGAGCTGGCGCAGGATCGCGTTGCTGTCGCCCGAAGCGCCGGAACTCGTCGCGTCCGCAGCATCCACGAGCGCGAGCGTGCCGTTGGTGTGAGCTTTGGCGATGCGCGTCATCTCCTCCAGGCTCACGAGCGGCACCTGCATCTTCTCGTGATGCTCCCAGAACAGGTTGGCGATGCGCAGCGCCTCGCGTTCGGCCAGCGCCGGGTCGTTGTCGGTCACCACGAGGGCGCACGAGGTGAGTTCCGGCACATCGGTGAACGGATTGCTCCACATCATCGCTGCCGAGAGTCCGCCCGCCCCTTGCTCGACGGCCTTCGCTGCCTCCACCACACAGCGAATCGAACCGGTGGCTGTGATGAGTTCATCACCACGCACGAGCGCTGGCACGGTCACTTTGGCCATCACCGGCTTCACCTCGCCTGCGACAATCTTCAACAGCAGTTTCGCCGCGCGCTGGCCGGTCTCGAAGAAATCGACATGCGGGTAGGTGTGATAAGCCACGATGGCATCGCTGTGCTCCGCCATGCGGTCCGTGAGGATGCCATGCAGATCGAGCGACACGACGATGGGCACGACCTCACCGAGAATCTTCCGCGTCTCCGCCAGCAGCCAGCCTTCGGGATCAAGTTCCACCTCGCTCGCCATCGCCCCGTGCATGCAAAAATACACGCCATCCACCGGCGGTGCTGCGCGAATGCCCTCCAGAAACTCCGCCGCGATGCGCTCCCAAGCCGTCTTCGCCAACGTGCCGCCCGAGGTGATGAAAAACGCGCTGTAAGCCGGCACCAATTCAACCCCCGGTGTCGCATTGAGCACGCTCAGCGCCCCGCCGATTTCATTGCGCACCGTGCGATGGTAGCGCAGCAGCTCCTCGCCGCGCCGAACCCCAAAGTCGTCGTAGCCGCTGAGGTGCGGATTGAAGGTGGAAACTTCCTGTTTGCATTCGGCGATGAGGATTCGGGGCATGAGGGGGATATTCTACGGTTCAACCACGCCAGCCTTCCGCCAAGTCTCATCAAAATAGCCCGCGCGGACAACTTCCTCGGGGAATACAGGCGATGTCGGCCGCCACTGATCCGCGCCCGGCGTAATCTTCATCACCGTCCAATCGCCAAGTCGTGGGAATAACAGGTAATTGAAGGCGGCAAATTCCTTCTCGTGGAAGGTGTGGCCGCTGTTGATGACAATGTAGCGATCCTCGGCAAGCGGGCTGGCGCAGATGAAGACGGGGGCGTGATCTTTGGTTGACTGAGTTTGGTCGCCGAGGCGAACTTCATCGCGTGTCCACGTCACTGGCAGTTTCGGCAGGGCTTTGGCGATCCATGAGTTGCTGCCGGGATCGCCGAAGAGGATGAGGTGCTTGTCGCGCAAGTCGGACTCGGTGACTTCGGTGTCGTCCTTCACCGGCAACTCGCCGCGCATGTAGCGCGCCCATTCGTATTCGAAGCGTTTCAGACTGGCGTCGGCCCAGGTGTTCACTTCAGCATTCCAGGGCTTGCCGGTGCCGCGCACGCAGAGGAAGGACGTGGCGAAGGCGTCGTCGATGGGGCCTTGGAGACCAGGACGCTTGCCGGTGAGTGCGATCTGGCTACGCAGGCCATCGCATTGCCAGGAATCGCCGGACTTCGTGAAAACGAGCACGTCATCGGCCTTGTGCGAAGGTAAAGCGATCTCGATACCGGCGATGCGCATCTTGGTCACGGGACGATGAATGGCGAAGCGGGCGATGTTGCGCGCTTCGCTGACTTCGATTCCATCATCGGTCACACTGGCACTAAACTCGGCGCGTTCGTAGTGCTTGCCGAGGCTTAGCAGTTCAAGCCAGTGACAGCGGTTGTATTTCAGCGTCCAAGTCACGAAGCGAAGCTGCTTGGGATCATGGTCGAGACCTTTGGCGACGTGTTCGCCGATGCGGCGCATTTGTTCGGCGTGTGTCTTCGGATCAATGACGTGTCCGGTGCCGGGTGAGATGAGATTCACAAATGGGACACCTTCCTTCTCGAAGACCTCGCCCATGTGGACGTGTGATTGGAAGAAGGTGTCTTTGTCACCGATGCACGCGATCTCCGGCACCATGCTAGCATTCGCGGCATAGTCCACGGAGTCGAGCATGTGCAGGCCGATCTCCTGATGCGGTGGCAACGGACCGACCTTGATGAAGCTCGGGATCGGTGTCTCGGAGAAGCGATGCGTGTCCACATAGCCGCAATACGGTCC
The DNA here is from genome assembly GCF_034366625.1 of Prosthecobacter sp. Lineage (NCBI taxonomy): Bacteria > Pseudomonadati > Verrucomicrobiota > Verrucomicrobiia > Verrucomicrobiales > Verrucomicrobiaceae > Prosthecobacter > Prosthecobacter sp. The sequence goes on along the minus strand of NZ_JAXMIH010000005.1, from coordinate 309,188 downwards.
GATGGCGACGAAGCGGTCTGGGTGCTTCAAACCGAGATGCCAGGTGCCTGAGGCTCCCATGGACATGCCACGCAGCACGATGCGATCGCGATCGATCTTGTAGTTGCGGCACACGGCTTCAATGGCCTCGAACACATCCGTCTCGCCCGCCCAGCGGTAGCAGTTCTCGACGCGACCGAGCGGATGCAGTTCGATGAAATCTGCCTCAGAGGCGGGTTTGTCGGCATCACCTTCATCGAAACGTGACATGAACTTCAGCTCGCTCATGCCGACGGGCTTCGAGCTGCCGTGCAGCACGACATCGAGCCGCATGGGTTTCGTGCCATCGTAATTCTTCGGGATGATGACGCCGTAGGGCTGTGTCGATCCATCGACGGCTGAGACAAAGCCGCGCACGACTTTGCCTTTCTTCGTGGTCCACGGCGATTGATTTGCCGCCAGAGCCGTGACGCGCTCGGTGCCGCGAACAATGGCCTTCTCAATCGTAGCGACATCTTTGGCGGTGAACGCGGATTCGTAGCGCAGCGCCCATTCGCTTCCTTTGTAAAACACCTCGGCATCGGCCAGCAAATCGGCATGAGCTGGTTTGAGCTTCGCCATCTGTGCCTTCAATGTTTTCGCCGACTCGTGCAAGGCGCTCGTGCTCACCGCCTCGCGTAGCATGAACTCCATCGCAGCGCATGTGTCCTCGTAGTTGGTGGAATGACCGCCAGCTTCGCGATGAATGCTTAACACCTTGCGTTTGGCCTGCTGGAGCTTCTCCACGAGTCGCAGCACGCTCTGCGGTGGCACGGACTCATCTTTGCCGCCGGTCGTGACGGCAACAGGCATCACCAAACGGTCCGGCCACAGCTCGGCGCTGCGCTTTTTGTATTCGTCGGGCACTTGGTCCTTCGTGCCACCATACGAGGCGATGATAGCGTCTTGGAATTTGGCATACTCGACCATGTTTGCCGTTCCGTTCAGGCTGCACACACCCGCGATCAGCTCAGGATGCAGCGCCGCGAAGATCAGAGCGGACGTGCCACCCATGGAGCCGCCTGCGATGAAGACGCGGCCAATTTGATGACGCCGTTTCAGTTCCGCGATGATCTGCACGACATCCGCCTCGGCCTTTGGTCCCATCCATGATGTCTTGGCGCGATAGTCGGGCGAAACGACGATCAAACCGTGCTTCGCCGCCACATCACGCAGGCCCTGGCACTCGCCCCTTGTTTGTTGGATGAACTGCCAGCGGTCTGATCCGTGTCCGTGGAGGGCGATGACAACATCCCGACCTGCTTTGGACGCCGCATCACTCGGGACAAGTTCCACATAGCGCTGCTCGGTGTCGTCGAGGTTGGATCGAAAGGCCACGTCGGTAAGAAGCATGTTATCGGACTCGGTCACAGTCGCGCCCTTGAAGACTAGGATGGGCTTCTTCGGACCGGGGGTGACGAAATGATTGCGCGAGATGTCGGCGTTGCCTTTGACGACGATGGCGGCCACGCCACCACCGCGGATGGTGTTTCCTGTGATGACAGCCTTTGAATCTTCCAGCACGGCGATCATTGGCGGCACACCGCCTTCGCGGGTAAGTTCATTCGAGTGAATGACCGCCTCAGAGCCGCTGGTGACACCGATGGCGACGAGCTTGTTTCCGTGGAGCCGGTTGTTCTCGATGCGGGCCTTCGCCTTGTCTCGCAGGCCGATGCCGGCACGGATGTTGTCGTGGCAGTGGTTGCGCATGACTTGGGGCGACGAGCCTTCGCTGATGCCGATGCCAGCGCGGATGTTCGTGTGGCATTCGTTGTCCTGGATGAGCGGGCTCGCGCCATCACAGCCGATGCCGGCGTAGAAGTTTTCAAAGCAGAGGTTCTGCTCGATGATGGCCGTGGAACCGCTCATGGAGCCGATGCCGCCGCCCATGTTGCGATAGCAGACGTTGTTGGTGATGCGCGGCGATCCAGCGGTGATGGCGATGCCGGTGTAGCCGATGTGATGGACGATGTTGTGCCGCACCTCGCATTCGACCTTCACCGCGATGCCTGGCGTGCCTGCTGCGCCGATGGGCTCGTGTTCCTGCTCGCTGCCCTGCGTGTCAAAATGATGCTGCCAGAGCTTGTCATCGTATTTGCCGACGCCGGAGACGGTGAAGCCGTCCAGCACGGATTTCTCGGCCATTTCGACACCGCCTTCGAGAGTCGTCGCTTCGGCTCGCTTGAGGCCGAGCGTGCCCTTGTCGTCGTTTCCGGCGCTCTTCAGCGTCACTCCCGGTTTGAGCTTCACGGGGCCACGATACGTCCCCGCAGCGACGAGCACGACATCGCTCGCTTGAGCCGCGCTGAGAGCCATTGGGATGCTGGCATGATCATTGGGGACGTGAATCGTCGCTGCGTGCAGCGAGCCGGTTGTGGCGATCAGGGCGAGGAGCGATTTCATCAGCGGCGAGGTTCGGGTGGGGTGAAAACGGGTCCGGCTTCGGTGCGCTGGAGTTCGGCGAGCAGGCGTTTGCGATACTCATCGAGCACGGCGCGATGCGCGGGATCGGGGGCTAGATTTTTGAGTTCGTGCGGATCAGCCTCCAGGTCGTAGAGTTCCTCGATTTCATCCGGGACGAGTGTGTTCACATACTTGTATCTGCCCTGCCGGAGGAACTGCCACCAGGGGACATAGAGCTTGGCGTTGATCTCCTTGCTGCTGCGGTCCTCGGGCCGTGCATCGCCGAATCGCAGGCCGATGTGTTCCATCATCACGGCGCGATCCGTGAGGGCGGCGGGGTCGCGCAGCAGCGGGCGGAGATCGTGGCCGTGCATCGTGTGCGGCGGCGTGACTCCGGCAAAGCCGAGCAAGGTGGGCGCGACATCGACGATGGTGGCTGGCTGGCGGCACACACCGCCTTTCGCCACGACGCCGGGCAGGCGAAAGATGAGCGGCATGCGCAGGCAGGCATCATACGGGCCGACTTTCCACGCGAAGCCGTGCTCACCCCAGGCGAAGCCCTGATCGGAGGTGTAAATGATGAGTGTGTTGTCGAGCTGGCCGCTCTCCTCCAGCGCACGACGCAGATCGCCGACGCCTTCATCCACCGCGCTGACGAGGCGGTTGTAGGCGCGAACGGTGTCAGGCAATGACTTGCCTCCATACGCTGGCTGACCATCGGGCCTGCGCTTGAACATCGACCAGTCGCGCATGTAGCCGGGCTTGTCCGGGCGCGGGCCGAAGACATCGGCGGGCGTGGTTACCTCAGCATCGGTGTAAAGATCCTTGTGGCGCGAGTGCGTGGTGTTCGGCAGATGCGGCGCGTTGTAGCAGAGCCAGAGCATCCACGGCTTGTCATGCTTTCGCCGGATGAAATCGGACGCGAGGTGCGTGAAGACATCCGTGGTGTAGCCCGGCAGCGTCTTCGGCGGCGCACCGTCGATGGCGAGATCCTGATCGTTATACCAGTCGCCCTTGATGACGTTCTGATCCCACACGGCGGAGTGATCCCAAAGAACCCCATGCGCGGCATTCTGACCGATGTGCCACTTGCCGATGAGTGCGGTCTGGTAGCCGGATTTTCGCAGCGCAGCAGGCCAGAATGGCGCGGTGGATGGATCGAAGGCCTCGCCCTTCGCCGTCACGCCCTTCAAGTGAACGCCATGAATGCCATGCGGCAGCCGGCCGGTCATCACGCAGGCGCGGCTCGGCGAGCACCACGATGCGCCGTAAGCCGTGGTGAAGCGCACGCCCTCCGCCGCGAGCCGGTCGATGTTCGGCGTGCGCACCCATGGCCACGCGCCTTCCTCACGATAGCAGCCGAGCGCGCGCTGGCTTTGGTCGTCGGTGTAGATGAAGAGGATGTTCGGGCGCGACGGAGCTGCGGCAATTAGCACGCACGGCGCGATGAGGGCGAGGAGAAGGATGAGTCGGTGTTTCATCGGGTGGACAACTTCCATTGTGCAACTTCGGCGAGGATCTCCTCGCGGGAGCAGCGCGGACGCAAAGCGGTGCGCACTTTGAAGCCGTAGTCCTTCATCAGCTCGGGCTTTTGGATGAGGAACTGGAAATCCCAGGCGGGGTTCGTGGATTTCAGCTCTGCATTGGCTCCGCCGCCGCTAGGTGAGTGCGTGAGGCGGATGCCTTCCGTGCGGTCGAACATGACGATCCAGGTGAGGTCGTCGAAGTGGCCGTAGAAGAAGGGTTGGTCGAAGCGGAAGCGCGAGAGGGTCTTGAAGAGCGTGTCGCGTCCGCCGTCGGGGAAGGTCATCTCGAATTGATCATCGCGATGCCGCACAGTGCTCTGGTCGTTGTGCCACTGGGTGCAGAACTGCGTCCACATGTCCTTTTGAGAGTCGAGTCCGCCGAGGAAATACATGCTCTTGTCCGCCGGTGCGTTCATGTAGCTGGCCCAGAACAGCGAAAGGTAGCCGCGCGGGAACACATCGCGATGCGCGCGGCAGCGGAAATCCATTTCGAGGTAATGTGGTGCGACGAGCCGGAAGTGCGTCCAGCTTTCGACGTGAAACGTCGGTGTGGGTGCTTGATGCAACTCTGCCTCGGTGTCGCTGAGGCGCGTGAGCTGCATGGGCGCGTTGCGCGGCTCAAAGAGGGTCTTCGAATCCTCCAGATGCTCGCCGGTGACGATGTGCTCGAGATTCAAGCCTGCGACGGCTGGCACGAAGAGGCTGCGCGTGCCTTTGGCATGTCGGAGATTCCACACGCCGTTGTAGCCCGCGCGGTGCTCGCCCTGCGCGGAGTTGTCGCCGATGACGGCGGTAAGATCGCTTGCATGGAGCGTGACGTGTGTGGGCTTGGAATCCGAGGATGCTACGGCAATTTGCGAACCGATGGTTGCGGCTACGGAACCACGAATGAAGTCACGGCGGTGGAGCGCATCGGATGAGTTGAGAGATGCGGTCGTGTTCATGAAGTGTAGCATAGCCTTTCTAGGCTGTGTCGGAAGTGTGGTGACGATAATGGATGCATAGAGCCGCTTGGCACAGCCTAGAAAGGCTATGCTACCGCCTCGGAATCACTGGCAGGACGATGTGCGATGCTTGTTCGGTCGTGTGCATGATCTTCTGCGTGGCGACAACACTGGTTGTTTCGAGGCCGATGTTATCCGCGCCGGTGTTGAGGTTGCGCAGGTAGAGGGGGAAATAGCTGCTGGAGATCTCGACGCGGATGTGGTGCCCCTTCGCGAAGGCGTTGGCCGTGGCCCGCCAAAATTCGATGGTGTATTCATTCACTTGGTTGGGCTCGATGAGGCTGAGCTTGTCGGGATTGAAGGTGCCGGCGTGATCGGGATCGCGATGACGGGCGCGCATGAGGCCTTCACAGAGCATGGCGGAGAATCCGTCGGGTTGCACGTCGATGAGACGGACCATCCAATCCGTGTCGCGGGCAGAGGTGGCGGCGTAGAGCTTGGCGGTGATCGGGCCGGTGACTTCGACCTCTTCATCGAGCGGCGGCGTGGTATAGACGAGCACATCGGTGCCGCTGGCCGATTTGCGTGTGTCCACGGCTCCGTCCTCGATATGGCCGCTGGTGAAGTCCGAAAGCGTTGGCTTGGCGGGATCATAAACATACGAGTCAGACGTGGCATCGCCCGACGCTGGTGCCGTGGTGCTCAGCACGCCGTCGCCGTTTGTCGTGTTCGCGTGGCCTTTGCTGTGGAGATAATACTTGGTCCAGCGCGTCTGCGGCAGCGGCCAGTCCTGCTCGGCAGACCACTTGTTCCGGCCCATCACGAAGACATGCACGGGAGCGTCCTTCATCACGCCGTTATCGACACCCTTGAGCCAATGGTCGAACCAGCGGCACACATAACCATCCCAATTGATCACCGCATCAGCGCCGTAATCGAACGCGCCCACTTTGCGGTTCTGATTGAAAATGTGCGGCCACGGGCCAATCACGAGTCGGGGACGACGTGCGTCGGGTGTCGCACCGTATTTTTTCATCGCGAGGTAGTTCATCGGCGAGCCGTTGGCATCGCCATCGAACCAGCCGCTCACCGCGAGCGATGGCACCGCGACCTTCGCATAGCTCTGCGGAGTTTGATAAGCGATGCCGCGCCAATACGGGTCGCTCGCCGTGTTGCCGCGAATCCACTTTTCGAACCATGGCGAATCGAGAGCGCCGCGCAGCTCGTTCAGCTTGAGGTAGGGCAACTGCATGTAGTCGCTGAGCCGTCGCTCGCTGGACGCGAAGCCACCATAAGGACCGGGGCCGATGATTTGACCCACGCGTCCGGCCATGGCTCCGGCCCAGTCCAGCATCACACCCTGGAGCACGCCGTTTTGATAAGGCAGGTTGTAGAACTGATCGGGCGGCGCGACTTCCGGCACGATGGCCTTCAGCGACGGGGGTCCCTGCGTGGCGGTCCACCACTGCGTCCAGCCCATGTAGGACAGTCCCATCATGCCCACCTTGCCATCGCACCACGGCTGCTTCGCCAGCCACTCGACGAGATCATAGCCATCGGTCTTGTGCTTCGGGTCAAAGGGATCCCACTCACCTTCCGAATCAAAGCGACCGCGCGAGTCCGCCACCGCGACCACATAGCCCCGCTGCGCAAACCAGGTGCCGCGCTTTTGATAACCCGGATTATTGCCGTAAGGCGTGATGATCAGGATCGCAGGGAATCGCCCGTCGGACTTCGGCTGAAACACGTCCAGCGAGAGCCGCACACCATCGCGCATGGCCGCTTTGTTGCCGCGCGTCGCTTTGACTTCGAACTGCTCGGCGGAGTATTGGCCGGGATCGGGTGCTTCTGCTTGAAGAGCGGCCAGTGGGGCCAGCAGCAGAGCTGTGAAGGTGAGGAGAATCGGTTTCATCAATTTGGGGGCAAATGTCGTAAAATCAGTGGCAATGTTGCTCCATGTGGAGCGAGTGTTGCTTTTGCAATTGCCTTGGGCAACACTGGCTTGAATTCAAGCTTACGAGACCCCAGTGGGGCTTTGTTGCATTCAAACCATCGATTCCCGTATGCCCTCCGCAGCCCAAGTCAAAGCTCTCCTCCAAAGCCACACCAGTGGTGACGACGAGCGATTTTACGCGGTTGCACTCCAGGTAGCGGCAGCCGAAGCGAGGCACGGCCACGAGACTTTGGCAAAAGATCTGCGCACTTTGGTGGATCGGGCCAAGTCCAAGCGCTCCCTGGCCCATGCAACGACAAACGTCCTGCATATTGCCCAGCCGACCGGTGAAGCAGCCGAGTTGTTGGACTCGCAGCATCCAGAGATCAGCGTGCGTGATCTTGTGCTTTCTGATGCGATTCGGGAGCGGGTGCAGCGGGTAATCCAGGAACAGCGTCAGATTAATCGATTGCAGGCCCACGGACTCCGTCCCCGCCAGCGGCTTCTGTTCACAGGACCGCCGGGCTGCGGCAAGACAATGACGGCATCGGCAATCGCATCGGAACTACGACTGCCCCTGTTCGTAGTGCGGCTGGATGCCTTGATCACGCGCTATCTGGGCGAATCTGCCAACAAGCTGAGGTTGATCTTTGATGCGGTGAACCAGACCCGTGCAGTTTACCTTTTCGATGAGTTCGACAGTATCGGTTACTCAAGGGAATCTGGCAATGACGTCGGGGAAATGCGTCGTGTATTGAATTCCTTTTTGGTCTTTATCGAGCGAATGCACAGCCATAGCCTCGTGATTGCAGCGACGAATCATGGCGGGCGATTGGACAAGGCTCTTTATCGTCGCTTCGATGATCTCATCGAGTTCAGCCTGCCAGGAGAGCTTCAGATTCGACAGATGATCGACTCACGATTGCAAAGTATTGCCGCACCGAAACTCATGTGGCCAAGAATCGTTAAGGCAGCAGCGAACCTCAGCTTCGGTGAAATCGGGCGTGCTTGCGAAGACGCGATGAAGCAATCCATTCTCAAAGAGACAGGCAAGGTGACGACCACAAGTCTGATAGCCGCTCTAAAGGAGCGCCGGTTGTTTCTCCCTCCGTTAAGCGAACCGTGATGCCACGATGCCCGCCCCGAACCTGCCTCATCTTCAGCTTCAAGATTCAGGTTCGCCTGAGCGCTATGTGCATCCCAAAGCGGGAGGCGGCAGGAAGCGAAAGCCCAAGGAACGCGATGCGGCTGCTCATGGACAAGCCCTGCTGGAACAGTTTTCCAAAGCACGCGATGAAGCTCCATCCTTTTTCCCACACGAGGAGTTAGCGGACCTGGGATTAATTATCGAGTTTGAGGCCGAGGTTGGATTTGAGCTGAAAGCCGAGAGCCTGGGAAATGAGAGATCAAAGCTTGAGTTGCTCAATGTGCGTGTGGTGGTGAATCCAGACACTGGTGTGGCGACAACCTGCGCCTCGGTATTCGTGCCCTATGGAAAGCTCGATCTCATTCAAAAAGTGCTCACTGATTACGCAACCAGAACGGTCGAGAGCGGACGGCCAAAGAACGAACAACTCGTAGCCAACATAGCTCAGATTCGTTTGGGTGCTCTCAAGGCACTTTGGACCGAGGACGAGCCCTTGCCTGAAGACGATCAGAGCCACTGGTGGGAAATGTGGGTAAGGCGACGTCACGGTGACTGGGAGGAACAGTTTCAGTTAGCTTGTCAAAGCACGAACATCTTGCTACCGGAAGATGCGCGTATTCGCCTGCCCGAGCATGTGGTTCGTCTTGCGTGTGGCACACGGCAGCAGGTGGAAAGCTCCCTCGCCTTGCTCAATACGCTCGCCGAAGTTCGACGCCCGAGACCTTGCTCGTTGCCACTGCGGGAAATGAGCGGCCAAGAGCAGCGCGAATGGCAGGATGAGTTGCTCGAGCGGATAGAGTGGCCGGATTCCCGGCACGGCTGACCATCCAGATCCAATGCAAGCACACGGCACTCGTATGGCTGGCCTTGCTGCATATGGGCCTCTTGTTTCATTGCTTGAATCGACCTTGGTTCACCGCCAGCAGCACAACCTTGAGTCGGTGAAGTTGCTCAAGAATTCAGGTTCGCATGATCCGGAACTTTATGGAGCAGTGACAGCGCAAGCGGTGGCCTATCCTGAAACTGAAAGCCAGCGCGCACGGGCATTTTGCATGGCCATCACAGCCGAACCGCCTCATTCGACCGGCGGACCTACATCTTGGTCTGCGGCGGTGGACGAACTCTGCGCAGGTGCTGCTGAAGGTGACTCCGAAGATGCTTCGGGAAAGCGATTGATGTTTCTGGCTGCGGGCAACTTTGATCAAGCACTGGAGGCA